>NZ_JAQIFT010000008.1:0-84597 GCF_027857615.1 Holtiella tumoricola | reverse complement strand
ATTGTAGTGTTACTTATTCTATGTATCTCGGCAACTGTTGGTGTGAGTAATAGCATGGCAAAAAAGAATATCGAAAAGTTAACAGAGGCAAGTATACAAGAAAATCTAAAAATGTATCAATCAATAATCGATTTAAAGATTCAAAAGCATTTTGCTATAAGTAATCTATTTGCAGCTGATAGAAGAATTGTAGAGGGGGTAACAGGGGTAGAAAGAACAATGGGACCTGTACAGATAATGGAACCTGAACAGGTTGGTGATCAACCACAGAATCAATTTGGTGATTTTAATAACCAACAGATGAGTATTAATGAAGAATTAATGAGTGAAGTCGAAAGTAATCCAGAGGTTGAGAATATTATGATTGTCAATCTAGATGGAGAAATTGTAATGTCTGCTCAGGAGAGTGTCATCGGTGACAATGTGTCAGAAAGAGAATACTTTTCGGCTACAATCAATAAGGGAACGCCTTATGTAGGGTTTAGCATGGCATCTAGAGATACGGGGGAACAGGTAGTACCAATATGTGTGCCTATTATGGATGAAGAAGGTGACACAGTAGGGATTGTAACTACAATTGTTATAACGAGTAAGATTGCACAAGAATTAGAAGGTGCAAAAATTTTAGGAACAGAAAATACTTATCCCATTTTACTAGATCAAAAAGGTATATTACTCGTTCATCCCAATAGAGAATATATTGGTGAGCAGCATACAGATCAAAGTGTTAGAGAAATTGCATTAAAATTAACGAGTAACGCTGAAAAATTAGAAGGTGAAATGATTTACCAGAGCATGAGTGAAAATATAGAGCGTATGCTACGGTATATTGAAGTAGGGGAAGCAGAGTGGCTACTTGGTATTAGTATAGACCAGGGTGAACTCATGCAGCCTATTAAAGATATGCAAAAAGGTGGGCTCGTGATCTTAGTTGTATCTCTATTAATAGGGATGATAGCAGCTTATTTATATGTCCAAAGTATTTCTAAGCCGCTAGGTAAGATAGAAGGTATTGTTAGAAAGTTAGCAGGGCTAGATCTAAGTGATTCCGAGGATTTACATAAACTAAGAAGACTTAAAGATGAAGTAGGTACAATGGCAGAAGCTACAGCTACCACTACAGAAGCATTGAAAAAAGTAGTAAGTGAGCTTATACAGTATGCAGAACAAACTATGATAAGTGCACAAACAGTAGATAACTTAGCAAGTTATTCTTTAGAGGAATCAGAGCAGACAGTAGTAGTAGTTGAAGAATTGTCTGCAAGTATGGAAGAAATCAATGCAAGTACAGAAGAAGTAAGTTCGACTGTAGAAAGTATTAATGAAAATATTAGAGTGATTACAGATCATATAGGTAAAAGTAGTCAATTGGCTTTAAATATTGCAAGAAATAGTGAAACAATTAAAGATAAAACAATTCAAGAGAGTGAAATTGTTAAAGCTAGCTATAATGATGTCAAAAATAATATGGAATTAGCTCTCAAAAAGGCAGAGGTTATCTCTCAAATCTATTTATTAGTAGAGAGTATTGAATCTATTACAAAGCAAACCAATCTTTTAGCACTCAATGCATCTATAGAAGCTGCAAGAGCAGGAGATGTAGGGAGAGGATTTGGGGTAGTAGCACATGAAATAGGTGCTCTTGCTAGTGAGTCAGGAAATGCAGTAACTAAGATACAAGAAGTAATTGCATTAGTTATGGAAGCGACAAATGAGATGAGAGACAGCGCACAAGAGTCCTTAGCTTTTATGGAAAAACAAATTGACGAGAATGTAGAAAATACCTTGGAAAATGCAAAAAGCTATATGACAGATGCAAATGAAGTATACAATGCATTACAAGAGTTAGAACAAAGATCTCATGAATTAACTCAGTACTCACAAATTATTACAGAGACAATAGATGGCATTGCTATTGCTATTTCAGAAAATACACAAGGGGTAGTAAATATTGCTTCTCAAACTAATAATATTAATAAAAATATCAATGAAATAAAAGAGCAGAGTATGACAAATAAAAGTGTAGCAGAACAACTGTCAGAGGTAGCTTCTAGATTTACAATCTAGAGTTTCATTAAGAGATGCCTATATAATACAGATAAGAGCTTATAAAATAAGTATTAAATAGCTTACTATTTCAAAGTGATTATAAATAAGATATAATAATTAAAAGTGATTTAAATGTAGGAAATAGTAGGGAGACAGGCATGTTTAATTTAGATGATTGTATTGGTATTATAACAAGCAGAGGTGCGAAGGCATTAGCACAAGCCTTTGAAAAAAGGTTAGAAGTATATAATATTACAAGAGTTCAATGGATTGCGATTTATTATATAGGGGAAATAAAAGGATTAACTCAAAGAGAGTTAGCGGATAAGATTAGTACAACTGAGCCATCTGTAGCAAGACTTATAGATAGAATGGAAAAGAATGAACTTGTTATACGAGAAAAGGATGCCAATGATAGGCGTATAAGTACCTTAGTTTTAACACAAAAAGGTAATGAACTAAGAGAAAAGTTGATTCCTATAGGAGAGCAGTTTTCAACTGATATTACAAATGCAGTAGGTAAAGAAGAACTGGAAGTTTTTATTCAAGTAATGGAAAAAATGATTAATAATATTAAATAATAGTAAAAAATTATGCTAACATATTGATTTTACATAAAATATATGTTAGCATTTTAATTACCAAATACTTAACATGCTAAGTATTAATATGTTAAATATTAATACAGTAATGTTTTTAAATGAGGAGGGTATAAGTAATGAAAAAAGATCCAAGACAAATGTTAAATGATTTTATGGGGGGCCTTGAAGGATTAGGTCAAACCAATAGTGAGCATGTAGGTGCTTTCATGAACTTATTAGGTACAACTTATGCACCAGGAAGCTTAGAAACAAAAACAAAAGAGTTAATCAGTGTTGCAATTGCAGCATATAACCGCTGCGAATATTGTATTGTATTCCATGTATATAAAGCTTTAGAAGCAGGCGCAACAAGAGCTGAGATTATGGAAGCAGCAATGGTTGCTGTAGCTTTCGGTGGTGGCCCAAGCATGGCATATAGCGTAACTTTATTAAAAGATTCATTAGATGAATTTGAAAAAGATTTTAAATAGATAGTGAATGAAGGCTAAGGTATTTATTGAGTATTCAATAGAGCATTAGCCTTTTAATATAGGAGGATTACAATGGACATAAAACTTGAAAAGCTTAACGGTCACAGCAAAAGTGGAATAGTAGGTAAACTTAGTATAGAAAAAGGAAAAGTTGTAGAAGAAGGCCAAATATTAATGCAGATAGAAAGTAAGAAAGGTAATACACCAGTAAAGAGTTTATCAAGTGGCAAAGTAATAGATATATGTGTTCAAGAGGGGCAAGAAGTAAGCATTGGGGATCTACTTATAAAACTAGAAGGAGATGCTATAGAAAAAGAAACTGTAGAAAAAGCAGCTCCAAAAACAAGCTTTGATTATCTAGGCAGTATGATGAAAGGAAAGAAAGAAAATATTGAAGCTGATGTAACTATTATTGGTGGTGGACCAGGTGGTTATGTTGCAGCAATTTATGCTGCTAAAAAAGGTTTAAAAGTTATACTGATTGAAAAAGAGAATCTAGGGGGAACCTGCCTTAATGTAGGATGTATTCCAACCAAATCACTTGTGAAATCAGCAGAAGTATATCATCACTTAACACATGCAGAAGATTTTGGCCTTAGCTGTGAGAATGCAAGGGTTAATATGGAGAAAGTAATTAAGCGTAAAGATCAAATTAAAGAAACGCTAGTAGGTGGAATCGATTATTTACTTCAAGCAAACAATATTAAGCATATAAGAGGAACAGGTAAGTTTATAGATCAAAAAACAGTTTTTGTCCAATCTGGAAGAGATGAAATTACTATTCAATCTAAAGATATTATTATTGCTACAGGTTCAAAAATTTCAAAGATAAATATTCCAGGAATGGATTTACCATGTATCTTGAATAGTACAACCGCATTAGACTTAAAAGAGCTGCCAAAATCAATGACGATTATTGGTGGTGGTGTTATAGGTATGGAATTTGCATTTATCTATGCACAGTTTGGTGTGAAAGTAAAAGTTGTTGAATATATGCCAAGAGTTTTAACAATGGTAGAGGAAGAAATATCTGAAGAAATAACTAGAAGCGCTAAGGAAAAAGGCATTGATATATATACCCACTCAAAAGTTAAAAAAGTTGAAATGACAGAAGGAAAAGAAGCAATCGTTGTATTTGAAAAGGATGGAGCAGAAAAATATATTGTATCCGAGAAAGTACTTGTTGCAATAGGTAGAGAGCCTAATATAGAAGGTTTAGACTTAGAAAAAGCAGGTGTACAACTTCTAGAAAATGGTAGAGGTATTAAAACAGATGAATACCTTCAAACAAACATAGAACATATCTATGCCATTGGTGATGTAAATAATAGAATTCAATTGGCTCATGCAGCTTCACATCAAGGGATGATCGTCGTTGATCAGATACTTGGAGAGAAGAAAACATTTTCTAGTCAGAATGTTCCTAACGTGATTTTTACTTCACCAGAAATAGCAAGTGTAGGATTAAGTGAGGCACAAGCAAAAGAAAAAGGAATAGATATTAAAGTAAGTAAGTTCCCATTTGCTGCTAATGGAAAAGCATTAACAATGGGAGAAGAAAAAGGATTTATTAAGATGATTAAGGATGTACAAACCAATAAAGTAATAGGTGCTTCTATAATAGGTGTGGATGCATCAACTTTAATCAGTAGCCTAACATTGATTATTCAAAATGGGTTAGAGGAAGAGCAAATTATAGAAACTATTTTTGCCCATCCAACTACAGGTGAAGTGATTCATGAATGTACACTTGGGCTGGGAATAGGAGCATTACATTTCCATGAATAAAGTCATTATTTCCGAAGAATTTAATCCTTACTATAACCTAGCACTAGAAGAAGAATTACTCTATTCAGTGGATGATGAAGATACCATTTTATATCTCTGGCAAAATGAAAAGACAGTTGTTATTGGAAGAAATCAAAATCCTTGGTTAGAGTGTAACTTAGATTATTTAAGAGAAGAAAAGATATACCTTGCTAGACGTATTTCTGGCGGTGGAGCAGTATTCCATGATATTGGGAATCTTAATTTTACATTCATAACGAAAAAGAAAAATAGTAATTTAGGAAAACAGTTAGAGGTATTAAAACAAGCTATTAGCTTTTTTGAAGTAGAGATTAGCTATTCAGGACGTAATGATTTACTAGCAGATGGAAGGAAGTTTTCAGGTCATGCATTTTATGAAGACGATGAATATTATTTTCATCATGGAACATTGATGTTTGATGTAGACTTCAAGTACTTACAGAAAGTATTAACACCTTCTAAATTGAAGATGGAGTCTAAAGGGATTCAGTCTGTTAGAAGCAGAGTGATTAACTTAAAAGAGCTTAATCCACACATAACATTAGAAAATTTAAAAGAATATCTTATAAATGCTTTTGAAAATGTCTATGGAGAATTAGATAGTGTTAAAGCAATAAATAGGGCCAGTTATAAACCAAAGAAATTTGAAAGTTATGAAGATGAGAAATGGATTTATGGTGAAACACCAAAATTTGATGTTTTAGTAGAAGAACGTACATCAAAAGGATTAGTACAAGTAGCTTTACAAGTTAAAGACGGATGTATTGACGAAGTACAGGTGTATTCTGATCTATTAGAAACATTACCTATAGAGATCATAAAACAAAAAATTATAGGTCAATATATGGATGAAGAAGTCATAAAGAATATTTTAAAACAAGTCATTTAAGCAGAGAATAGGGAGCTTCAGAGCTTCCTATTTTTTTGTCTATTCTTAGAAAGAAGAAGAAGAGCTTTTTAGATTATATATATCGATAATAAATTATTAAAATTAAATAATGGTATAAAAATAAGTTCCAACTTCTTAAAGTGAAAAACGTATATCTATATGGAGAAATAAAATGAAAAAGGAAGAAGGGATAGTATGAATAGGTTAGAAAGAAAAAATGTAGCTTACTTGTGCTTCATTGTGTTATGTACAGTATTTTTAAGTAGTGGGAGTTTGAGTGCAAAGTCAAAAGAGCAGATAGATCTGTTACAGCCGGTACAAGCAACAGTAAACGGAATCAATGTATCTATTGACCCACGTATAGAGTTACTTTCAGTGGTTCAAATACTTAGTACATATAATCAAAATTTTGGATTAATGACAGACCTTGATTTCACTTATAGGCAAGACGTTTTAGATCAGTTTTCAACATTTGCATCACATCCAGCTGTAACTTTATTTAGTAAGATGAGTATGAAGGGATTTAGCTATGATGCACCACCAACGATGATGTTATATTTAACAAATGCATTTGAACTAGACGAGAATAAAGAATTAGATGAAAAGCTAGTCTTAAGAGCAGGAAGTATGGAACAACTTAAAAGTTTTGCAAGTATGCTTAAGCAGTTTGCAGCAGATACAAATTTTCAAAAGTTTTATTTAGAGCATGAATCATTTTATAGGCAGATGATTGAACAAGTAAGTCAAGTACTTGAAAAAGAAAGTTATATTACTGAGTTAGAAGAGTACTACAATATACACAATAATAGCTATAATATTATATTAGCACCTTTACATAGAGGTGGGGGATTTGGACCAAGATTAACTGATGCAGAAGGGAAAAATGATATTTATAGTATTCTAGGACCTGTAGATGTAGTAGAAGGTATTCCAGTATTTGGTGACAAACAAAGTTTTGACTACCTTGTATGGCATGAATTTAGTCATTCTTTTATTAATCCTTTGACAGAGGTATTTCAAAATCAATTTACTCAGTCAGATGCACTTTTTGCACCTATTGCAGTTAAAATGGAAAGACTAGCGTATTCAAACTGGGAAACAGCGTTAAATGAGCATCTGATCCGCACGATTACAGCAAGACGTACTTTATATGAAAGTGGCCAAGAAGCTTATGAAAAAGCAATAAAAGATGAAAAAAGACAAGGATTTTTCTATATAGAATTATTATCTGACAAAATAGCAAGTTATGAACAAAATAGAAAAGAATATAAAGATTTTAATGCTTTTTATCCTGAAATTGTTAAATTACTTAATGAGTTAAATCTTCAGGAGTTAGATTCAAGTTTTTATACAATGCCATTTGAAGGGCCTATTAATGCAGCCTTACAAATAGATGGTGAAACAGTTATTATTATACCTAGTCAAGAAAATACTTTGGTACAAGAGAAAATTACAGAGTATTGTATGGCAATAGTAAATTTATTAACCCATAAACTTGGTATACAGGCAACAGCTATAATAGATAAGGAAGCACTACAAATGGACTTAAGTGATAAGAATATCATTGCTTATGGGACTGTAGAGGGAAACTTATGGTTAAAAGCATATGAGACAAAGCTTCCATTTAAAATAACAAAGGATAAAATTGTTGCAGATCAAATATATAGTGGAAATAATTTACGTCTTATAAGTGTACTGCCACATCCTAATAATGAAGCAAAATCACTTCTTATCTATACAGCTCAAGAAGCTATAGATATCTTGAATATAAATTCTGTTAATCATGGTATGACAGATTATGTAGTTGCAAAAAATGAAGAAATTATTGCACAAGATAATTATCTTAAGGATGAAAAGACTTGGAAATATAAGTAGATAAAACTCAAAAAGCGTGTTACCCAAAGAAGTTATAGAATAGGGGTAACACGATTTTATTAAACTAATTTATCTATAAGAAGTTTTTAACGCTTGAAGAAGGACTTTTTTATCTTTTTTAAATGGTGTAACAGGACAAATTTGTTTGTTTTTTACCCCCATTAATTTATAGATTGCCATTCTTGCAGCACGTACAGAGTATTCTTCTGTAAATACCATATCTTCAGGAATTTCAACGAATTGGCTAATCATTGCAAAGTTAGTAGAGCCTTCAGGTACAACTTTTGGACGATCTGACATTTTACGAGGTTGGAATTGAGAGTCGATGTAAGGCATCATACATGGAATAACATTAACAACGTCTTCCATAAGTCCATCTAACTCATCTTCCCAGTGGAAATGATGGATAAGTTCGGTAAGAAGTTCTTCACCTGTACAGTCACGCATTGGTTTTTTTACATAATTACCTACTTTATCAGTGAAAAGTCCATAGCCCCAGAAAATAGTAGTGTCAGCAGGTTGATTTTTGAAGTGTGGTTGTGCAGCTACAACGATACTCATAAGCCAGTTAGATTCTTTGAATGTCATAAGTGCGCCACTACCAGGAATATTTCCAGAGAATTGTTCTATTTTTTTGAGAAGCTTGTTGCCTTTACAAGTTACAGTGAAGCTTTCCCAATTTGTTTCATCTGGATAGCCAAAGAATGGTTCAGGATTGCCTAAGCCTTCTTTTTTAGCTGCTACTTTTGCCCATAATTCACCAGAAATTGGATGACTTGGATCATAAATAGCAGGTGTATGAAGGTCACCAAGAGTAGCACTATCTGTCATACATCCATTAGTCATAATACAAAGGTCTTGTGCATTTAAAGTAATAACTTCTTCTTCACCTTCAGCATTTTGAACATGGATAGCAGATGCAGTGATACCATGGCCATCTTTAAAGTCAATATCTATTACAGTTGCATCTGTGCGGAAGTTAACACCGTAACCTTCTAAGTAAGTACGTAATGGTAAAATAACAGAGTCATATTGGTTATAAGGTGTACGTGTAACCCCTTCTAGTGTTTCGATACGTGAGAATTCAAAAATCATACGTTCCATATAACGCTTGAATTCAAATAAGCTAGACCATTTTTGGAAAGCGAAAGTAGTTTGCCACATATACCAGAAGTTAGTAGTGAAAAAGTGTGGGCTACTAGTAAACCATTCTTCAATAGTCATATCATCTAATTTTTCTTCAGGTGTAATCATAAGTTTTCCGAGAAGTGCACGGTCTTGAGTATTAAAGCCCATACTTGTTACATCTTGAATAACCCCATCTTTATCAATAAGACGTGCTTGAGCATGAGTTGGATGAAGATGATCAAAGTTAAGAATCTCTTCTGTAACACTCATGTTAGGCATATCTAAAGAAGGAATAGAAGCAAAAAGCTCCCAGAAGTTTTCATATGTTTCTTCGTTAAGCATACGACCACCACGGCATACAAAGCCATTAGTAACATTACCGGCACCATCATTACTTCCACCTAGTATTTTCATACCTTCTAAGATATGTATATTAGAACCTTGGAAGTGACAGTCACGAATAAGATAAGCAGCACCTGCGAGTGAAGCTAAGCCACCACCTACAAAATAAACTTGTTGTTCATTATGGTCAATGTACTGTGGTAATGAAACGTGTTTAGATTTAGAGGAGTTTTTTTTCTTTGATAATACAACAGCAGTAGCTGTAGCAGTAGTGATTGCACCTAATGCTAAAAGTGCACCAGTATAATTTTTAGGTTGTTTTTTAGTGTGTTTTTTAAGATATTTATTTAACTGTTGTTTTCTGTTCATACCCATACCTCAATTCATGTTATTGTTGTGATATATAATGTGATATTTTGAAACGATGTCTCATTTATAGGGCTAGTATAGAGCAGAAATTTGAAAAGGTAATTAGACAAATTCATAAGAATGTATAAGAAATAGACAAAACTTAAAAACTGTATATATATATTAGATGAGGGGAGTCTTAAACTGATTGTAGATTAAGAAAGGGGAGATAAATATGGGCCTAGATAATCGATTAAAGCAGGTCGCTTTAAGTGTTGCTATTCGGCATTTATCTAAGAATAGACAAAAATCTAAAGAGCGAACCTGCCGTAATGTGATTGAACTAGCAAAAGATTTAAGTGAAGAACCATTAACAAAAGAAGCATTAAATACTTATTATAATCAGTTAATGGAACAAATTGATACAGATAATGAGGAAGAACTAAGAACATGGGTGATTCAGACGTTTCATCTTAGCTAAAATCTTCATGTTCTTTAAGGTAGAAGTTGTAGCCTAGCTGTTCGCTATGTTTAGCAAGCTTTTTAAAGTTTTTGGCAATTTCTTCAGGTGGTTGTTTCATATTTCCTTTAACCCATGAAAGAATAACGCCACAAATACCATAAGCATAGAATTCAGAGAAGAATTGTTTTTGATCTTCAGGTATTTTTTGATGAATATCTAAAGCATTAATAGCTTCGTTAAATAAAGCACATGTAATTTCTAAAAGATAGTCCATGAAATACTGGCTATCGTTTTTTATTGTATGGCAATAAAATAGCTGATCCTTCTTCATAATATCCAAAAGAAGAAGGATTTTTTGATCCCAATTTTCAAAAGTAATGCCATCTACTACAAATGCAAAACCTTCAGTGTAATAAATCCAAGTTAATAATTCATATTTATCTTGAAAATGATAGTAAAAGGTCTGGCGATTAAGACCACAGGCCTTAGTAATATCAGAAATAGATATTTTGTCAAAAGATTTAGTAGAGATGAGATCTTTAAGGGCATTAGCAAGCGCTTTTTTTGTAATGATAGAATCGGACATAGTATCCCTCCTGTCTCATAGTGTATTAGCAATAATATATCAGTTTTTGAGGAAAAAGAATAGGTGAATTTTATAGTGGTGTAATTATATAGGCATATGTTAAAAATAATTATTGAAGTAGATGTAAAATATGGTAAAATAGACAAGTAAATTAGGAAACTCAAAATAATATATAAGTTTCCAGACAGCCTAATAATTGACTAAACATTATAACACATACTGGAGGACTGAATGAAAAAATTATCGACAGCAAGATTTATGGACTTGAAACTTAGGTACAAAATTTTGTTACCAACTGTATTAATCTTAATGATAGGATTAATTACACTAGCATTTACTATAAAAAATACGGGTGATACAATTATCCAAAATATTATATCTACTTCTTTGAATGATGAGACCATGCTTTATAGCAGAATAGTGGAAAAGATTGTAGATGACGAATTTAAGATGGTTGAAATTATAGCTAATGATACCAATATTGTAAATATGATGGAAGCTTATTCAAGGGGCGAAAATATTACAGATATTAAAATGAATATAGGAGAAAATCTTGGGGAGAGAGTGCGTTGGGAAGCCAATAAAGAAGGGTATTATGTACTAGATCTTAATGGAACTGTAGTAGTTGATAGTACCGGTGATACTGAAGGTATGAATCTTAGTGAACGTGACTACTTTCAAAAGACAAAACAAACTCAGCAACCTATTGTAAGTGAATTACTTGTTTCTAAATCTAATAATAAAAATATTGTAGCTTTTACAGCTCCGATTTTAGGTAAAGATGGAAAAATGCTAGGGATAGCAGTAAATTGTATTTTTACAGATGAAATTATGAATGTTATAAATGATATTAACCTATATGACTCAGTAAATACATATCCTTTCATTTTAGATCAATACGCTATTCGAGTAGCACATCCAGTAGATGAGACAGGTGTTAAAAGTACTATAGAAGAAACTATAGATATTACTCAGATGTATCAAAATGGAGAAATTAAAAGTGGAGAAGTTGGAGAAATAACCTATAACTATAATAATGTAGAAAAAACAGCTAAATATATGCCTATTCGTCATACAGGCTGGGTATTATTTGTGAGTGTGGCATATGATGAAATTGCCCTTCCTTATATTAAGTATTTAAATCAAATGACAACAACATCTAGTATAGTTATTATTTTAGCTATTTTATTAATGATTATTTTTATAGCAAGTAAAGTGTTAAAACCAGTTGAATGGATTAAAGAACTTATGAATACCACTGAAAAACTCAATCTAGCTGTAGAAGGAGAGTCTAAGCAAATCGTACGTGCTTCTATTAGTAAAGATGAAATGGGTACAATAAGTAATGGGTTATTGAAAATTAGGATGACATTTAGAGATGTTATAGGACAAGTTACAGGTCATGTAACAGGGCTAAAAATGAATATGTCTCAGGTTAAAGAAAGCATAAGTATGATATTAGATGATGCAGAGTCAAACATGTCAGTCATTGAAGAACTTTATGCGGGATTAGAGGAAACAAGTTCTATTACTCAGGAGGTAGCAGGTTCAGTTGAAATCGTAGGACAAAAGCTTGATGAAATTGAACAAGTATCAGAACAAGGAACCTCGGTTATTGGAGCAATAGAAGAAAAAGTGACTCAGCTTAAAAAGAATAATACTGGGAGAGCGCAAAAAGCTACTAAAGAATCAGAAGATATTAGAGAGCGATTAATTAGTGCCATAAAAAAATCAGAAGTAATTAAAGAAATTAATCTACTTACTGAAAGTATTAGAGGTATAACAGAGCAAACCAATTTATTAGCACTCAACGCAGCGATTGAGGCAGCAAGAGCAGGGGAGCAAGGTAAAGGTTTTGCAGTAGTTGCTGAAGAAGTAAGAAAGTTAGCTACCCAATCTAGCCAAAACTTAAATCAAATAGAGTCTGTATTGAACGAAGTATTTAAGTCAATTGATGAACTTAAAGGAACATCAAATGATGCAGTTAATTTTATAGATGAACAAATGAGTGTAGTTATTGAAGATATATTTGCCATATCCAATGAATATCAAATGGATGCAAATCAAATTAAAGAAGTTATTGCAAGTATTGATGAAAATATCAAAACAATTCAAGACTATACCCATACAGTGATTAAGGCGGCTGGGGAGATTGCTACAACAGCAGAAGAGAATGCTAATGGGGCAGGAGAAATTTCACAAACAACTACATCTATTACGGAGAGAATTCAAAGTGTTAGTAAGCTAGCAGAAGATACAGATAAAATTAGTCAAGATGTCCACGATGTGCTAAAGAAATTTAATATATAATATAAGATATAGGGTACACAAAGTGATTAGACCACTTTGTGTACCTTTTTTATAAGCAAATTATTTATTCTTATTTTATATGAAGAGAATATCTAGTAAAATAAAAAGCAGTAGATGATAATATGGGAGGCACAGAGGAGATAAGTAATGGATTTAAAGACCAAGATAATAGAGGCTACCATAGAAGAATTTAATGAAAAAGGTTTAAAGTTTACAATGGATGATTTATCTAGGCATTTAGGGATAAGTAAAAAAACTTTGTACCATGAATTTGAGAGTAAGGAGGAACTCTTTTTAGAAGTAATAGAAAGGTTCTTCGCTCAAGTGAAAAAAGGTGAAAGAGAAATTTTTGAAGATACATCTTTAGAGATAATAGAAAAAATAAAAAAGCTTATTATCGTTTTACCAGAATGTTGCACGAATATAGATTTTAGAAAGCTGTATGAGCTAGAAGAAAGATATCCAAAAATATATAATAAAATCATTTTAAAAATAGATGAAGACTGGACAGATACCATTCAACTTCTTAATCAAGCTATAGAAGAAGGTAAAATTAGGCCTATTAACTTAGTCATATTAAAGACTATAATTTGTTCATCTATTGAAGCATTTATTAAGAAAGATATATTAATAAAAGAAAAAATAGGATATGCAGAGGCTTTAGAAGAAATGATTAATATTATAATTGAAGGAATCAGCATGTAACCTTTACAGGAGTAGGCTTTAGTTTGAGGATATAAGGGCATATAATAGAAGAAAACAGAAAAATAAAAGGAGCGATATAATGTGTGAGAATTGTATGCATTTAGAATATGATGAAGTAATAAGGGAGTATGTATGTAGTGTGGCGCCTATTATGGATGAGGATGACTTTGCTAGAATGAATTATCATCCAAGTAAGCAGTGTCCTTATTTTAAAATAGGAGATGAATATACTATCGTTCGTAAACAAAATTAATAACATGAGAGCTGGTGATAGAGGAGAATGAATAACTCTATCACCAGTTTTTAATTTATTTATAAAACATTAATAAAGAAATCTTCTAAAAGATGAAAGGGTAAACACTATACTTATGGATATTAGAACAAATAATATAGAAGACTATGTATTGAAGGCGTTAGAAGAGCAAAACTAATTACTAAAAAGTAACTAATTGAACTCATAAAGGTTATCAATTAATGTAATAGAGTCAATAGTTAATGGAAAAGAGGTATAAGCGTGAGAAAGAAAAAAGGGATAATACTGATTGTTTTCAGTTTAATTACGTTACTAAGTTTAATAACAATTCATGCAACAGAGGTAAATAATAATAGTAAGATCATTCGTGTAGGGACATCAGGAACTTATTATCCTTTTACATTTGTAGAAGGAGATCAGCCACAAGGATTTGAAATTGATGTATGGGATGAAATAGGACATAGACTAGGCTATGACATTGAATATAAAAATGCTTCATTTAGTGGTCTTTTTGGTATGTTAGATTCAGATAAAATTGATGTAATCGCAAACCAAATAACAATAACAGAAGAAAGAAGTAAGAAATATTATTTTTCAAATCCCTATGTAGTAAGTGGTGCTCAAATTGTTGTAGCAAAAGATAGTAGTGTACAAATACATTCTTTTGAAGACCTTCAAGGTAAGCGTGTAGGGGTAGATTTAGGGAGCAATTATGAGCAAATCTTAAAGGCTAAGAATAGTGGAGGAGAGATTATTACCTATCAAAGCACAGATACGGCTTTTAATGATTTAATGATTGGACGTATTGATGCAGTTGTAATTGATAAAATTTCTGCACTCATTAATATTCAAGAAAAAAATTTGCCACTAGCTTTAGCTGGAGATACCTTTGAAAAAGTAGAAAATGCATTTGTATTTGCAAAAAATGATCGTAATCAAAAGTTAGTATCAGAGGTCAATCAAGTATTAACTCAAATGACAGATGAAGGAATATTACAACAGATTTCTAATAAATGGCTTAATACAGATGTGAGTGCAAAGAATGAAAGTAACTTTGTTGGTGATTTGTTAAGAGCTGTTTTATCTGGAGTTAAAGTAACCTTATTACTATCTATTATTTCAATCATTATTGGACTTATTACTGGGATTCTCATTGCAGTTATTAGGTATTTAAGAGTAAGAGGAATAGAGCAAATTTTATCAGTTTATGTAGCATTTTTTAGAGGAACACCTTTGTTAGTTCAATTGTTTTTATTGTATTTTGGTTTGCCTCAAATTTTTCATGGACTAAAAGGAATGGGAGGCTTTACAGCTACGTATATAGCTTTAGGCTTAAATGCATCAGCTTATATTGCAGAGGTACTTAGAGGAAGTTTTCAATCAATAGATAAAGGACAAATGGAGGCTTGTCTAACAATAGGTATGCAACCTATCCAAGCTATTAAACGTATTCTTTTACCACAAGTTATGAGGATGTCTATACCTGCTATTGGAAACATTTATATTGATATAGTAAAAGGCTCTTCTCTAGCCTTTACTATTGGTGTAGCAGAGATGCTTGCAAAAGCTCAAATGGTAGCTTCTACTAATTATAAATTTTTTGAGAGTTATATAGTTGTTGCAATTGTGTACTGGATATTAATAGAAATATTTAACTATATACAGAAATTAATAGAGAAAAAAATGGCTAGGTATTAGGAGGGAAGAAAATGATTCGTGTTCAAGGATTAGGAAAGAACTATGGAGATTTAGAAGTGCTGAAGCAGATAGATTTAGAGGTATCACAAGGAGAAGTTGTAGCTATAATAGGTCCTTCAGGCTCAGGTAAGTCTACCTTTTTAAGATGTCTTAATTATTTGGAGATACCCACAAAGGGAAAGATTACAATGGATGATATTACAGTAGATGTAACAAAATATTCAAATGAAGACATTAAAAAATTAAGATCAAAATCAGCTATGGTTTTTCAAAACTTTAATCTTTTTAATAATAAAACAGTGCTAGAAAACATTATGGAAGGACTGACGATAGTTAAAAAAATCGATAAAGTCAAGAGCAAGTCTATTGCAGAAGAAATACTTACAAAAGTAAATATGCATCAAAAGCAAGATGTCTATCCTAAAAACTTATCTGGAGGGCAAAAACAAAGGGTTTCTATAGCACGTGCTGTTGCTTTAAATCCACAAGTTATATTGTTTGATGAACCGACTTCAGCATTAGACCCAGAAATGGTAGGAGAAGTCCTAAGTGTCATTCAAGATTTAGCAAAAGAGCATATTACCATGCTCATTGTAACTCATGAACTATCTTTTGCACGAGATGTAGCAGATAGAGTTATTTTTATGGATCAAGGCATTATAGTAGAGCAAGGAAATCCACAAAAAGTACTTTTAAATCCACAAGAAGAAAGAACAAAAGCATTTTTAGCAAATGTGGCATGGCATTAGTAGTTACTTAAAAGTACCTAATTGTTTATAAATTAGTCAGGAGATACAATCTAGATAAGATAAAAAATAGACAGCGGAGGCAAGCAAAATGAATCAATACGATGCAGTTATTATTGGATTTGGTAAAGGCGGTAAAACATTAGCAGGTTTTATGGCAAAGCAAGGAAAAAAGGTAGCAGTTATTGAAAAGTCAGAGCAAATGTATGGTGGAACTTGTATTAATATCGGATGTATTCCTACTAAGAAATTAGTTCACAAAGCAAAAGTAGCCCTTTATAAGGGACTTAATAGTTTTGAGGAAAAGGCAGCAGAATATAGACAAGCGATAGAGGAAAAACATAGCTTAGTAGAAATGCTTAGAACTAAAAATTTCAATATGTTAAATGATAATCCTAATATAGAAATCTATAATGGAGCCGCTTCTTTTGTATCAGACTCAATCATTCAGGTCAAAACTAAAGAGGGTATGATAGAGTTAAAAGGTGAAAAGATATTTATTAATACAGGAGCTACAACGATAGTTCCTAATATCCCAGGTATTCATGAGAGTAATAAAATCTATACGAGTACAACGATTATGGAGCATACAGAATTACCTAAGCATTTAGTAATTGTTGGTGGTGGCTATATAGGCTTAGAGTTTGCATCTATTTATGCAACCTTTGGTTCAAAAGTAACAGTTATTGAATCTTCAGATCGCATTGCTATGAGAGAGGATGAAGATATTTCAGAAGTAGTGAAAGAGGTCTTAGAGAAGAAAGGTATTAAGTTTGTACTTAATTCAAAGGTAGATGCTTTTGAAAACAAAGAGGATGAGGTTGTTGTAAACTATACGAATAACGTATCTAATGAACAAATGCAACTTATAGGAGATGCTGTATTAATTGCTACAGGTAGAAAACCTAATACAGAAGAACTTAATCTTCAAGTAGCAGGCGTAGAGGTTAATGAAAGAGGTGCAGTTGTAGTGGATAGTAGACTACAAACAAGTGTACCGCATATATGGGCACTAGGAGATGTAAATGGAGGGCCACAATTTACTTATATTTCACTAGATGACTTTAGAATTGTTAAAGATAATTTATTTGGTGAAGGGAAACGTACAGTAGAGGATAGAAAGTTTACAGTTTACTCAGTGTTTATTGAACCAAACTTATCTAGAGTAGGATTAAGTGAAAGTGAAGCAAGAGCAAAAGGATATGATATCAAAGTTGCAAAGCTTCCTGTTGCAGCAGTGCCAAGAGCAAGAGTGATTAATGAAATAGAAGGTGTAATGAAAGCAATAGTTGATGCAAAAACAAACAAAATACTAGGATGTACATTACTTTGTGCAGAGTCAAGTGAGATGATAAATATTGTAAGTACAGCTATGGAATTAGATCAAGACTATACATTTTTAAGAGATCATATCTTTACACATCCAACGATGAGTGAAGCTTTAAATGAATTATTTGGATTAATCTAAGGAGCAAAGTTATGAAACCTATTAAAGAAGTAGATCTTATTATTGTAGGAGCAGGACCTGCAGGACTAACAGCTGCAATTTATGCAACAAGAGCAGGTCTTGAAACTTTAGTATTAGAAAATAATATTATAGGTGGTCAGGTTCGATTAAGTTATACTATAGAAAATTATCCAGGATTTGAAAGTATTAAAGGAAATGAACTTGCAGATAAAATAGAGCAGCAAGCAGTAGCTTTAGGGACTCAAATTGATGAATTTGATTTTATAGAGCGTGTATCATTAAAGGATGAAGAAAAGATTGTTGAAACAGGAGACTATATTTATAAACCTAAAGCAGTGATTATTGCAACAGGAGCCAATCCTAAAAAGTTACCTATTCCAAGTGAGTCAAAGTATTTAGGAAAAGGTATTCATTACTGTGGTGTATGTGATGGCGCAAGTTATAAAGATGAAGTAATTGCTGTTATTGGTGGAGGTAATGCTGCATTAGAAGAATCTATGTTTTTAGCAAAACTTGCATCTAAAGTTATTATAATTAGAAGATATGATTACTTTAAAGGCGAGGCAAAAGTATTAGAAGCAGTAGAGAAGACTCCTAATATTGAAATTATGTACAATTGGGATCTTGTAGATGTAACCGGCGAAACATTTGTAGATAAGGCGATTATAAAGAGTACAAAAACAGAAGAAACCAAAGAGATACCTCTTAAAGCAGTTTTTGGCTATATAGGAACAGAACCGAAAACTGAGCTATTTAAAGAAGATGTTCATCTAACATCTGCAGGGTATATTACAACCAATGAAAGTATGGAGACTA
This sequence comes from Holtiella tumoricola, assembly GCF_027857615.1. NCBI lineage: Bacteria > Bacillati > Bacillota > Clostridia > Lachnospirales > Cellulosilyticaceae > Holtiella > Holtiella tumoricola. Next base: position 66,040 of record NZ_JAQIFT010000008.1, on the reverse strand, counting down.
ATATTAGAGGTGTCTATGCAGTGGGTGATATAAGAGAAAAAGAATTTAAGCAAATTACAACTGCTGTAGCAGATGGTACAATAGCTGCACTTAAAGCAGAACAATATATAACAACACAAAAGGAGAGATAATAATGATTAAAGTATATTCAGTAGAATGGTGTGGACCTTGTCAAAAAGTTAAAAAATATTTAGAAAGTAAAAATGTGCCTTATGAAGTAGTAACAGTAGCAGATGCAAAAGAAGATAGAAATATTGTTTTAGAAGTTTCAGGGCAAAGATCAGTACCCGTAACAACAATTAATGAACATATTATTATCGGTTTTGATAAAGCAGCAATCGATAAAGCTTTGACAGAAATTTAGAGTCTTACACACGCATAGCAATAAATATAAACAGATAAATAAAAATGCCATGTACATTTTAAAAAGTACATGGCATTTTTATATGATGAAGAGTTACCAATTATAAAGTATAAAGAAGAAGCATTACGCAGACAATAATTCTAATTAGAGAAATGTCAGAGGTGAACTATGAATAAATATAGAATTAAATACTATATGCATCTATTACTTATATGCTTATTAAGTGTAAGTTTTTGTATGAGTATACTAGGTAAGAGTGTAGAAGCGAAAGGTATCGAAAATGAGATAAAAGTATTCTATGATGAAGTGAGTAATTTACAAAAACAAATAGCCTCCACGGCAGAAAGTGGCTATATTAATTTTGTACATGGAAAAGATAATGTAAATAATCTTAAGGTATTAGCTTACTATGGTGAAGAGAGAAATAAGTTAGAAGATAAGCTAAGAAAGTACAAAGCAGAAACTGAACTTAATAAAGTACAATTGACTTCTATAGAAAGGCTTATTACAGCAACATCTTATCTAGATCTAATTATAACGAATTTAACAAGTTGCTTAAGTTCTAATGAGCCTCTTGTACAATATGAATTACTAGCAACAAATGCAGTCTCCAATTTCTTAGTGCTCCAATTATTAGATACTTTATAAGATGAGCGGTCACTTTAAAGTGCCTAATTGTTGAAAAGAAGAATAACAGATAGAATAAAGATAAGAAATGATTAGAAACATAGGAGGCACTGTTTATGATTAAACATATTAATAAAAATGAGTTTCAAATGGAAGTATTAGAGGCAGAAGGCGTTGTAGTAGTAGATTTCTACGCAGATTGGTGTGGACCATGTAAAATGTTAGCACCAATATTAGAAGAAGTGCAAGCTGAAGTAAACCATGCAAAAATAGTAAAAGTAAATGTAGATGAAAATACAGAATTAGCAGCAAAATATAGCGTTCAAAGTATACCTACTATTAAGATGTTTGTGAATGGAGAAGTCCGTCATACAAGTGTAGGTTTTCAACCTAAGACAGCTCTAATATCAATGATAGAACAAGCTAAATAAGTTGTTTAGCCTAGTTTAAACTAGTTCATATAGATAAAAAAGTAGAAGCTCTTTAATTTAAGCTTCTACTTTTTTTAGTTTAGATTGTAAACAAGTACTTAGTCTTTAATCTACATATTTATCTAAGAAGTTTGTAATAGTTGACCAGTAGAGTTCAGGATTTACATCTTTTGATTTTGCATGTCCGGCACCTTCTATGACTAACTTTTCTTTCTCAGCATTTGAAGCAGCATATAATTCATCTAGCATAAAGTATGGAACAAAATCATCAGCATTACCATGAATGAATAGTGTAGGTGTTATAGATTTTTTGACTTGCTCAATACTAGAGGCTTCTCCTATCCAATAACCAGCACGTAATTTACCAACTAAGCTTGCAGTGTGCATCATAGGGAAAGCTGGTAAGCCGAAGAGGTCATCTAGTTGGTAAGCAAATTGATCCCAAACAGAGGTATAGCCACAGTCTTCAATAACGGCCTTAACGTTACTTGGAAGTTCTTCACCTGAAACATTCATAACAGTTGCAGCGCCCATCGAAACACCAAATAGAGTGATCTGAGCATCGTGGTTATTTTCTACAATATAGCTAACTAAATCAATAATATCAAAGCGTTCATCCCATCCCATTCCGATATAGTCACCTTCACTTTGACCATGACTTCTAAGATCTGGAATGATTACATTGTAGCCCATATCATAAAATTTTCTAGCATAAGGAGCCATTAATACACCTTCAGAAGTATAGCCATGCACAGTAATCATCCATTTATTAGAGTTTGGCTGAGTAAGAACATAATTATGGAGTTTTAAACCATCTCTAGAGGTCATAAATAAGTCCTCATAGCCACTGTGTTCTAATAACCATGTTTGATCATCTATAGTACTCACACCACTTGTTTCATTTTGATTGACTGCATCATCAGAATCCTCGTCGTCAGAACCGAATATTAAGTCTTTTGATGTATAGGGGTTTAATGCTAAATCATATAAGTAGTTTGCGCCAAATCCTACGGCAATCGTCCCTATAAGTAGAATGAAGACAATAATACCAATTATAATTTTTTTGAATTTTTTCATTGTCACGCTCCTTGATGTCCTTTAGTGTTTCATATTATAGCATGAAAGTTTGATGAAGGAAATATTTGATTATCAAAATAAATAACAGGAAAGATCATTTATAAAAAAGATTATCCCCCATGCCCAGAAATATTTTTTAGGCATGGGGGATAATAAATTATTTTGTTGTAGTGACTTCTTCAGTTTCTACTAATAAGTAGTTATCGATATATGCTTTTGCAACTTGTAAAGTGAAAGCTTGAGAATCTTCACCTGTTGTACGGTCATAGGCTTCTTTATGTACTTCATTATTTGATAAGATACGAATACTTAAGAATGGAATATCATAAGTTGCTGCAATTTGAGCAGCAGCAGCAGTTTCCATTTCCTCTGCAGATGTACCAAGGGTTTCGTTAAGCCATAAAATACGATCAATTTCTTTATTCCATTCATCGGCAGAGCCTACAGTACCTTCAACAACTTTACCTTTTGTATGCGTATCCTTTACACTATTTGCTGCAGCAAGAAGTGCTTCATCAGCAGGGAAACTACCTACTTCAGTCCATTCACCAGTTTGGTTATCTACGATTTCAAGAGTCATAGGTTTCCATGTTGTTGGATGAATACCTTCACTTTTTTCTGTAAAGTCTGTTTTGAATGCACCCATGTTTACTACTTCTTTACCAAGTACAATATCATATTTGTGAAGTTCAGGATCATGTCCCCCTGCTGTACCTTGGTTAATAATTGCTACAGGATTGAAATGTTCAATAGCAAGTGTAGTAGAGGCTGCTGCATTGACCATACCAATACGTGTTCTAGAGATTACAACAGGATAACCATTTAATGTACCTGTTGTATATTTCCAAACACCTAAAGTAATATCTTCAGGATTTTCAAGTGCTGCCATCATAATTTCAGTTTCAACATCCATTGCACCTTGGATAAGAAGTGGTCTTTGAGTTGCCTCAACAAGCTTGATCGCTGGAATCATTTCGTTATTAACTGTATTTGCAGGTGCTGCACCCATCATTACAGCACCGATAGATGCTACTGCAAAAAGTGTAAGAGCTTTTTTAAAAAGTTTATTCATGTTAGTATCTCCTCAAGTTGAACGTTAGTCTATTTATGAACTCATTATATAAGGAAGAATATAAAGAGTCAACAATTGATTCGAACATTGTTTATAAAAATGATTAAAATGTTCGATGCTTAAAAGCGGTTTTATAAATATATTGTGAGATAGAAATCTATGGTTCATAAGATAAAGTAGATAAATTTAAGATATAGAATAAATTTACTTTGACAGCAACAGCATTATTGCATATAATGTTATCATCATAATAGTAAAGGAGACATGTTTGTGAGTGTGGAGGTATCTAAAATAGATTAATTAAATATGGTAAACAAAAGTTATTAAAACTAGGGGTAATTATACCCTTTGTTTGTGATACCTTTGTTTGCAAATCTATGAAGATACAAAACGCACAACTAAACATGTCTATTCGGTCAACATTATAGTTATGCCTACTTATTGAAGATGCTTTAAGCATGGTAGAATGAGGCTATTTATAATGTATAATAGAAATGGTATAAGTGAAGGCAGCGTATTTTTGTACGTTGCCTTTTTTATATTTTAGGAAAGATAAGATTTAATAGCATATTAAGAAATAAAAAGATGATAGTTCTAGATGTGGTAAAAGACATAATTTAGGATAGAGTTATACAAGATGAGAATATTAAAATCTAATTTTAAAATAGCATGTGTGCTATCTTGTATTTATTTGTAGATGTGTAAGCAAAGGTCCAAGTAGTGATTGAAATTAAAGGAGACCTATAAATAATGAATAATGAAGTATTTGAAAAATTACAATATAACGAGATGAAAGAAATCGTAGAATCTTACTGTGTAAGTAGTTTAGGGAAAAAGCTTATAAGAGATTTAATGCCAAGTGGCAATAAAAAGGTGGTATTAAATAGATTAGAAGAGACAACTGAGGCAAGGCGCCTACTTGATTGTACAGGGAGTGTACCATTACAAGGGATTTCAAATATTGCTGAGCTTATAGAGAAGGTAGAAAAGGATATCATCCTAAACGAGGAACAAATTACGCAAATTGCAGCCTTCTTAAGAGGATGTCAGAAGATCCAAACTTATATGAAGGATAGGAGCATCGAAGTACCCATGCTACAAGGCTATAGCCTATGTATTCAACCTTTTCCGACTATTGAAGAAGAAATAGAATATGCAGTACGTAACAATAAAGTTTGCGATGAAGCCAGTAATACGTTAAAGAAGATTCGAAGACATATGGCAATAGCAGAAGATAAAATAGAAGAAAGATTGAACCAGTTCTTAAAAAATCCTCATAATAAATCTTATATTCAAGAGTTCTTTATTAGTAAAAGGCAAGAAAAGTTAACTGTACCTATTAAACTTGCTTATAAGAATAAAGTTGAAGGAACTGTGGTTGAAAGTACAGATAAAACAGCATTCATGGAAATTAATAGTGTAAATAAATATACAGCTGAGTTACTGAATCTACAAGTAGAAGAATCTATGGAAGAGTATAAAGTATTATCTTACCTAACAGGTCTTGTATATGAAAAGTGTGACAGTATCAAACGTAATATGGAAGTTATGGGACAATATGATATGATTTTTGCTAAAGCAAAATATAGCAAAAGTTTAGATGGAAGAAGCCCACAAATTAATGATTATGGCATGGTTGAGATTAAGCAAGGCCGCCACCCTCTTCTAAAAGGTAAAGTGGTACCACTAGACTTTAAGATAGGGACAGATTATCGTAGCTTAATCATAACAGGTCCAAATGCAGGTGGGAAAACAATTGTTTTAAAGACAGTAGGCTTATTAACACTTGCTATGCAATCCGGTTTTCATATACCAGTAGGTGAAGGCACAAAGATGTCTGTGTTTGATAAAGTATATGTAGATATTGGTGATGGTCAAAGCCTTGAGAATGCTTTAAGTACTTTTTCATCTCATGTCAAAAACCTAGCCTCAATCGTAAATAACACAAATAAATCTACTCTACTTCTATTTGATGAAATAGGAAGTGGGACAGAGCCTGGGGAGGGTGCAGCGCTAGCTATTGCTATATTAGAAGCACTCTATCAAAAAGGTGCTATTACGGTTGCAACAACCCACTACAATGAAATCAAAGATTTCTCAGCAGGACATCCTGACTTTGAAAATGCAGCGATGCAATTTAATAGAGAAACTTTAGAACCCCTTTATAAACTTCTCATAGGTCAAGCAGGAGAAAGTAATGCATTATGGATCGCAAAGAAGATGGGCATTGGAGCAGATATTCTAAAGAATGCAGCACGTTATATGAAAGAAAAATGCTATAACTACGAGACAGTTGAGCCTAAGAGAAAAAGACTACACATAGAGAATACCAAAGAACAAGAAGTACAAAGAGAAATATTAGAAAAGGGCGATAAAGTTATATTGTTAGAGTATGGTGAAGAAGCAATCGTTTATAAGCCAAAGACTCAATTAGAATCTCTAATTGTATTTTATAAAGGTGAATTAGTAGAAGCAGATGAGAGAAGAGTGAAATTAAAACTCCGTGCAAGAGATTTATATCCTGCAGATTATGATCTAGACAGCCTTTTTACAAGTTTCAAAGAAAGAAAGCTAGAGCATGATATTGCAAGAGGTTCAAAAAAAGCGCTTAAGAAAATTCGCAAAGAAAGTAAAATAAGTAATTAGAAAGATTAATTTAAAAGGCTTTCAACATATAGTAAGTATGTTGAAGGCTTTTCTTTATAGAATAATTTTTTAAATTTAATAGATATAAAAGGCGAAAAAAGTAAAAAGATTATATTTTGAGGTATTATATAGTTTATAATAAATAAAAAGCAGATGACTAGTTGAGAATAGAAGGAGAACAAATAATGTTTGGTAGAGAAGACAATACGTATAATGAAATGATAAAAAATTCAACCTTACACTGGCTTAATGAAGTATTAGAAAGTGATGATGTAGTTAATAAAAATGGAGCTAAAGTGACCATAGAGCATATAAAATATTTAAATAAGAAAATAAAAGAATTAGAAGATAAAAATGCACTTAAAGATCAATTCCTAAAAAAAATAAAGGGTAAAATAAATAATATATAGGAGGGATCATATGAAAAAATTAAGTCTTGGATGTACACTAGATTGTTTTGATTGTTGTAAATTTAATGTTTATGTAGATGAAAATCAAGTTATAAAAATTGAAGGAGATAAGGAACATCCTTATACCAAAGGTTTTATTTGTAAAAAGGGATTAATGCATTTAGACCGTACCAATCATCCAGAGAGACAATATAGTCCATTACTTAAAGTAGATGGAAAATGGCAAGAGATTTCTTTTAACCAGGCTATAGAACTTATGGCTCAAAAATTAGGAATGTATAAAGAAGCGTATGGTTCAAAGTCTATTTTGTATTATGAACAGTATGGAAGTGGAAGTGTACTTAAAAGTATAGGTGATGTATTTTTTAACTTTTTTGGTGGTGTTTCTAAGCAAAAAGGCGGGCCTTGCTGGAGTGCAGGTATTGCAGCACAGAACCAGAACTTTGGGGATGTACGAAGTCATGCATTAGAAGATATGTTAAATAGTAAGACGATTATAGTATGGGGCAAAAATCCTGCATATACAACAATTCATACAATGCAAATGATTAAGAAAGCTAAGCAACAAGGAAGTTATGTTATTGTAATTGATCCTATATGTACTGCAACAGCTACGCAAGCAGACAAATATGTTAGGATTAAAGCTGGTGGTGATGGTGCATTAGCTTTAGCAATGGCTAAAAAAATTATTGAAAAGAACCTATATAACAAAGAATATATATCAAAATATGTCAATGGATTTGAGGCATATAGGGATTATGTGGAAACATTTAATATGGAAAAACTATGTGAAAAAGCAGGTGTGACAGAAGCTGAAGTAGACTTCTTAGTAGAAAAGTATACAGATTTCTATGCAACTATTCTTTTAGGATATGGCTTACAAAAGTATGCTTACGGAGGTAATACAATTTGGCTGATAGATGCATTAGCAGCATTAACAGGTCAAATAGGCGTAAGCGGTGGTGGTGTTAACTACGCAAATAAAGTTTACCCAAATGTTTTAAATTTAGATCCATATAATAGTGAGGGTTATGCTAATAATCAAGCGTTTTATGTAAGTCATATAAGTGACTTTATCCAAGAAAATGATATCAAAATAGCTATTATAACAAAAAGTAATTTACTTAACCAGCTACCAGATCTTAGAAGCTTAGAAGAAGCCTTACAAAAGATTGAGTTTAAAGTATGCTTTGATTTGTTTTTAACTGATACAGCACAGGTATGTGATTTATTCATTCCAACAACAACAGTTTTGGAAAGTGAAGATTTACTTTTTAGTTCAATGACAAATCCTTATATAACTTATAATGAGAAAGCGTTAGAACCTAAAGAGGCATTAATGGATGAGTATGCTTTTTATAGAGCCTTAGCTATGAAGCTAGAGTTAAAAGATTATCCTCAAGTAAGCAAGAGAGAATATTTAGATAAAGTAATAGAACCACTCAAAGAAAAGCACGAAGAAATGAGCTTAGAGTATTTAATCAATCATTATTTCACTTTACATGAAAGCATTGCTTGGAAGGATAAGGTATTTCTTACCCCATCAGGAAAATTTGAAATTCTTTTTAATAAAGATGCATTTACTGAAGAGGATAAACAAAATCATAGGCAAAGAGATAATCAATTTAGATTGCTAACCAATCATAGTAGAGACTCTTTATTTAGTCAACATTTTATGGATAAGGATGGGATAGCAAAGGCCTATATTAATTCTAAAATGGCAAAAAGGCATGAGTTTGAAGATGGGGAAATCATTTATTTAGAATCTGAAAAAGGTGCAATACAAGTAAAATTAGAGATAGATGATCATATTGGTGACCATGTTGTTATGATGTATGTAGGTTGGTGGAAAAAACATGGGAATCCTAATTGGATAACTGAATCAGGAATATCAGATATAGGTGGACAAGTAACATACAATGAAACATTTGTAAGGCTGAAGGGAAGAGATAAATGAATATTAAAGATATTGCAAGGTTGTCGGGTGTAGGGGTAAGTACAGTGTCGCGAGTGGTGAACAATCACCCAGATGTAAAAAAAGAAACAAGAGAACATGTTTTAAACATTATAAAAGAATATAACTATATCCCCAATAGTAGTGCTAGGGTACTTAAACAAATCAGTACAAAAAATATTGGTATACTGATTAAAGGGATTTTCAACCCTTTTTTATCTGAGATGGTTAGTATAATCAGTAAAAAAATTCAATTTGAAGGTTATACAATGCTCTTACAACATACAGAAGTTGAAGAGGATGATATTGAGAGTACGTTAAGATTTATAAAAGAAAGAAAATTACAAGGTGTTATATGCCTTGGTGGAAAATTTAATGATATACAGGAAGATACCTTTAAACATATCGATGTACCTATCATCTTAACTTCTATTAACCTACCTGTTGCTATGAATAATAAGCAGCATGTATCTATTATTGATATTAACAATGAAGAGGCTGCTTATAAAGCGGTTAACTATTTGATTGAAAAAGGCCATAAAGATATTAGTATTATGATCTGTGATGAAAAAGAAGCAGCCAGCTTAGAAAGATACAAGGGATATTGTAGAGCACTTGAAGAGAGTAATATACCATTTGATAAAGAAAATGTACTTAAGGGGCACTATCTTATGGAGAAAGCTTATGAAGAAACAATAAAGCTTTTACAGAATAAGAAACCTACGGCTATTTTTGCTGTATCAGATAGTATGGCTATAGGTGTGGCTAAAGCTATAACAGATAGTGGGCTACAAATAGGACAGGATATCTCAATTGTAGGATTTGATGGAATGGATATTGCACAATATTACACACCAACTATTACAACAGTTAAGCAACCTAGGGAAGAAATGGCCAAATTGAGCGCTGATTTACTTTTTGAACAATTGAATGGCAATAAGCAGTCCATATCTATCTTATTAGATGCAGATCTTATAGAAGGAAATTCTTGTATAGAAATATAGTAAAAATTCACAAAAATGAATAGCAATAATGCAAATTTTACACAAAATTAAAGAAAAAGTTGTAAAAATATTGTATTGTTGCTATTTTTTTTGTAATATCTTATTAGAAACGTTTCCGGTAACGATACCAAAAGGGGTGGACAGCATGAAAAGAAGTAGTGGTATTATTATGCATATTTCATCATTACCTGAAAAACATGGGATAGGAACTTTTGGAGCAAGTGCTTATAAATTTGCAGATTTCTTAAAGGAATCAGGGCAAAGCTATTGGCAAATACTACCATTAGGACATACGGGGTATGGTGATTCGCCATATCAATCCTTCTCAGCGTTTGCAGGCAATCCGTACTTTATTGACTTAGATATTTTGGCTAAAGAAGGGCTTCTAGAGAAAAAAGATTTGCAAAAAGTAATTTACAAAGGCAAAAACGATCAAGTTGATTATAAGTGGCTGTTTGATACAAGATATAAGGTATTAAAAAAGGCTTATTTAAAAGCTAAAAAGGTTTTAAATAATGAAATAAAAGAGTTTGTAGTAGAGAATAAGAGTTGGCTTAATGATTATGCCATGTATATGGCAATCAAAGAAAAAATGAATTTTGTAAGTTGGCAAGAATGGGATTTAGATATTAAGTTACGCAAAGAAGAAAGTATGAAACATTATAGGATGAGTTTAGCTGATGAAATTGGATTTTGGGAATTCATTCAGTATGAGTTTTATAAACAATGGAATGAATTGAAGGCTTATGTGAATGAACTAGGTATTCAAATCATAGGAGACATTCCTATTTATGTAGCAAGTGATAGTAGTGATACATGGGCACATCCAGAGTTATTCAAATTAGATGAAGACAAAAATCCAATAACGGTTGCAGGATGTCCACCAGATGCATTTTCTGAGACAGGACAATTATGGGGTAATCCTATATATGATTGGGAGTACTTAGAAAAGACAGAATATGCTTGGTGGGTAATGCGCATTAAAGAAAGCTTGAAGTTATTTGATGTGATACGTATTGATCATTTTAGAGGATTTGAATCTTATTGGGAAGTACCATATGGAGAAACGACAGCAGTAAATGGAAAATGGGTTAAAGGTCCAGGATTAAAACTTTTCAAACAGATTAGAGAAGATTTAGGTGAAGTTAATATTATTGCAGAAGACTTAGGATTTTTAACAGATGAAGTTCTAGAATTTAGAGATGCTACCGGTTATCCAGGCATGAAAGTATTACAATTTGCTTTTGACACAAGGGAGCAAAGTGACTACATACCACATACATATTATAAACATTGTATTGTTTATACAGGTACCCATGACAATGATACCATAAAGGGTTGGATGGAAACGACGGGAATGAAAGAAGATGTAGCATATGCAAAGACATATTTACATCTTAATGATGAAGAAGGACAAAACTGGGGATTTATAAGAGGGGCATGGAGTAGTGTAGGGGATGTAGCAATTACACTGATGCAAGACTTATTAGACCTTGGAAATGAGGCTAGAATGAATTTACCTTCAACTTTAGGTGGGAATTGGATATGGCGTATGCCAGAAGCAAGTTTAACAGGTGCGTTGGCAGAGAAACTTTACAATTTAACAAAACTCTATGGAAGGTGTAAATGACCTATGAATAAGCAAAAATTAAAAGAGAGCATGCAAAGAAATTGCCAAGTAAAGTATGGAAAGTCTATTGAAAAAGCAGTATCTTATCAAATATGGAATAGCTTATCACTAGCACTTTTAGAAGAGATCGTAGAAAACTGGAATCAAACTCAAGAAATATATAAGAAGCAAAAAAGAGCTTATTACTTCTCATCAGAGTATTTAATGGGAAGAGCACTTGGCAATAACCTTATGAGTATGCAAGTTTATGATGAAGTAAAAGAACTTTTGGAAGAAATGCATATTAATCTTAATGAAATTGAAGAAATAGAAGAAGATGCAGGACTTGGAAATGGCGGATTAGGTAGATTAGCAGCTTGCTTTATGGATTCAGGAGCAGTAATGAATATACCACTTTCAGGATACGGAATTCGTTACAGCAATGGATTATTTAGCCAAAAAATCGTAGATGGAAGTCAAGTTGAATGTGTTGATGAATGGCTAAAATATGGAGACCCTTGGAGTATTCGTAAAGATGATTTAGCTGTTGAAGTTACATTTGATGATTTTACAGTACGTGCAATTCCTTATGATACACCTATCATTGCATACGGTTCTAAAAATGTGAATACATTAAGACTTTGGAAAGCAGAATTTTTAGAGTCTTTTGATTTTGAATTATTTAACAATCAAGAGTATGATGAAGCCGTTCAAGCGAAAAATAGAGCAGAAGATATATCTCGCGTACTTTATCCAAATGATTCAAAAGAAGAAGGAAAGCTCTTACGTCTTAGACAACAATACTTCATGGTAAGTGCTTCATTACAAGATATTATAAGAAGCCATAAAGAAGAGCATGGATTAGACTTTACAACTTTTGATAAATGGCATGTGATCCAGTTAAATGATACACATCCAGTGCTTGCAATCCCAGAATTTATAAGACTTCTAGTAGATGAAGAGGGCATAAAATTTGAGGAAGCATTAGCAATTAGCCAAAGAATTTTTGCTTATACAAATCATACTATTTTACAAGAAGCTCTTGAAAAATGGGAAATGGATTTAATAGAGCAATTATTTAGTAGAATAAGTGAGATTATCATTAAATTAGATGAACACTTTGAAGCTACTTTAGCAGACAAAGATTATGAAGAAGAAGTATTAGAACAATTCCACATTATACAAGATGAAAAAGTACATATGGCTAATTTAGCTATTCATGTAGGGTTTGGAGTTAACGGTGTAGCACAACTTCATACAGATATTTTAAAGGAAAGAGAACTTCATCAGTGGTATGAACTCTATCCTGAAAAGTTCCAAAATAAGACGAATGGAATTACACCAAGAAGATGGTTGCGTCTTTGTAATCCAGAGTTATCAGCACTTATTACAGAACTTCTTGGAAATGAAGACTGGGTTATGGATCTTAGTAAATTAGATGAACTTGAAAAGTATGTAAATGATGAAAGTGTTTTAAAAAGGCTTATGGCTATTAAACATACCAAGAAGGTTCAACTTGCAGAGTATATTAAAGAGACACAAGGGATTGAAATAGATCCAAATTCACTATTTGATATTCAGATTAAACGTCTTCATGAGTACAAACGCCAATTATTAAATGCTTTTTATATATTGGATTTATATTATGAATTAAAAGAAAATCCTACTAAAGAAATGCCATCAGTAACCTTTATCTTTGGTGCAAAAGCATTCCCAGGATATGAACGTGCTAAAGCTATCATTAAGTTTATAGGACAAATCCAACAACTAGTAAATGAAGATGAAGAAGTAAATCAAAAGATGAGAGTAGTGTTTGTAGAAAACTATCGTGTATCTTTAGCAGAAAAGCTATTCCCAGCTGCAGATGTTTCAAAACAAATTTCTATGGCAGGAAAAGAAGCTTCAGGAACAGGCAATATGAAGTTTATGCTAAATGGGGCTCCTACTTTTGGAACTTATGATGGTGCCAATGTAGAAATTGTAGAAGCAAGCAAAGAGGAGAATAACTTTATCTTTGGTTTAAGAGTAGAAGATATAGCTCAAATAGAAGATGAGTATGATCCACAAGCATTTTATGAAAATGACAAAAATCTTATGAGAGTTATAGATAGTTTAATAGATGGAACTTTTTCTGATGGAGGCACAGAAGAATTTGAAGAATTACATGATTCTTTACTTGAAGGAACAAGTTGGCATGAACCAGATCAATACTATCTATTAGCAGATTTTAAAGCATTTAAAGAAGCCCAAGAAGCAGTTTTAACAGCTTATCAAGATGAAATGAGTTGGGCTAAAATGTGCTTAATGAATATTGCACATGCAGGCGTATTTTCAAGTGATAGAACGATTATGGAATATGCTAAAGATTTATGGGACATTAAACCTATTAGAATATAGGGGAAAATACAACAAAATGAAAACGTTACCGAAACGAAAATAAGAAGGTTATAAAAATTTATAATAAATGTAAAGAGGGGTACGCATATGAAAATGAGAAAAATGGCAAGTATACTTTTAAGTAGTGCAATGGTTTTTTCTATGATTGGATGTAGCCAAAAAGAGCAAGCTAAAGAAATTTACTTTTTAAATTTTAAACCTGAAATAGCAGAGATTTATGACAAAATAGCAGAAGATTATTTTAAAGAAACAGGGGTAAAGGTTAAAGTTGTAACAGCAGCTAGTGGAACTTATGAAACAACACTTAAATCAGAAATGTCAAAATCACAAGCTCCAAGTATTTTCCAAATTAATGGACCTGTAGGGTATGAAGCATGGGCAAGCTACTGCCTTGATCTTAAAGATACTAAACTTTATAGCTACTTATCTGACTCAAGCTTAGCAGTAACAAAAGATGATGGTGTATATGGTATTCCTTACGTAGTTGAAGGATATGGTATTATCTACAACAACGCGATTATGGAACAATACTTTGCGTTACCAGATAAAGCAGTATCAATCAGCTCAGCAGATGAGATTACTAATTTTGATATGTTATCAGATGTTGTAAAAGATATGACTAAACACAAAGATGCCTTAGGTATTAAAGGCGTATTTGCATCAACTTCATTAGGTAGCGGAGAACAATGGAGATGGCAAACTCACTTAGCAAATGTACCTTTCTATTATGAATTCTTAAATAACAAAGAGTTTGATAATACTATCTTAGCAAGTTTAAATAGCCCAGAAATTGATTTTACATATTCAGATAATTATAAGAACATCTTTGATTTATACATTAATAATTCAGCAACAGAACCAGGGCTTCTTGGTAGTAAATCAGTAGATGATTCTATGGCAGAGTTCGCTCTTGGTCAAGTAGCTATGGTACAAAATGGTAACTGGGCATGGGGACAAATTAGTGGTGTAGATGGTAACGTAGTAAATGCAGATGATATTAAATACTTACCAATTTATACAGGTATGCCAGGTGAAGAAAAACAAGGTTTATGTATTGGTACAGAAAACTACTTTGCAATTAATAGCAAAGTATCAAAAGAAGTACAAGATATGTCAGTAGCATTCTTAGAATGGTTATTCCAAAGTCAAACAGGTAAATCTTATGTAACAAATGACTTAGGTTTCATTTCTCCATTTAGTACTTTTGAAGATAATGAAAAACCAGCTGATCCATTAGCAAGAGAAGTACTTAGATGGATGGAAAAAGATGTAACATCTGTACCATGGACATTCGCAGGATTCCCAAGTGAACAATTTAAAAATGACTTTGGCGATGCATTATTAGAATATGCACAAGGCCAAAAGAATTGGGAAGAAGTACGTCAAGTTGTAACAGAATCTTGGGCACGTGAAAGTGCAGCAAAAGCAAAATAATACCCAAAAAAAAGAGTGAGTGTAAGTTGATCTGACTCACTCTTTTATCAATCTTATGAAGGACTTAAGGGGGGCGTTTTATGGAGAAGACGATTAAAAAATATTTTCCGTTCTTTGTATTACCTACAGTAATTGCATTTAGTATTGCATTTTTAATCCCTTTCATTTTGGGCGTAGTATTATCATTTACTGAATTTACAACAGTAACAGATGCTAAATGGGTTGGAATTGATAACTATATAAAAGCTTTTTCAAATGAAGGATTTTTAAGTGCACTATGGTTTACTGCTAAATATGCAGTAGTATCAGTTATTACGATTAATGCAATCGCATTTTTATTAGCACTTTTATTAACAAGAGGAATGAAAGGAACCAATATCTTTAGAACAGTATTTTTTATGCCTAACCTTATTGGTGGGATTGTACTAGGTTATATTTGGCAACTTATTTTAAATGGTGTATTACAAAACTTCGGGGTGACACTTACATATAAACCAGAGTATGGGTTCTGGGGATTGGTAATCTTAATGAACTGGCAGCTCATAGGTTATATGATGGTTATTTATATTGCAGGGATTCAAAATATTTCAGATTCCATAGTAGAAGCAGCACGTATTGATGGGGCTTCATCATTTAGACTTTTACGTAGTATTACAGTACCATTAGTTATGCCTTCAATTACAATTTGTTTATTCTTAACCGTTTCTAATGCGTTTAAATTATTTGACCAAAACTTAGCATTAACAGCGGGAGCACCTTCTAATAAAACAGCGATGTTAGCATTAGATATTTATAACACCTTCTATGGTAGAGTAGGCTGGGAAGGAGTAGGTCAAGCAAAAGCTGTCATATTCTTTATCTTGGTAGCACTTATATCTTTACCACAGCTTATATTTACTAGAAGTAAGGAGGTTGAAAACTAATGGAAAGAGAAAGCAGCCCAAAAAATAGATTACTAGATGGATCATTATTTGTTTTAACAGTTATACTAGCGTTGGCATTTATTGCACCTATTATGGTTGTACTCATGAACTCTTTTAAAGGTAAACTTTATATTAGTGACATGCCATTTAGTATTCCAACAGCAGAGACTTTTGCAGGTATAACAAATTATATTAACGGGGTAACAAAAACAGGCTTTATACAGGCTTTTGGTTGGTCTTTATTTATTACTGTATTTTCAGTAGTTGCTATTGTTTTATTTACTTCTATGACAGCATGGTTCCTTGTAAGAGTAAAAACGAAGCTTACCACAGTATTATATTATATGTTTGTTTTTTCTATGATTGTACCATTCCAAATGGTTATGTTTACAATGACAAAAGTTGCGAATGTTTTTCATCTAGATAATCCTATAGGTATCGTTTTAATCTATTTAGGATTTGGAGCAGGTTTATCCGTATTTATGTTCTGTGGGTTTATTAAGGCAATCCCAATTGATGTAGAAGAAGCAGCTCTTATTGATGGTTGCAATCCTTTCCAAACCTTCTTTGGAATTGTATTCCCTATTTTAAAGCCAACCGCTATTACTGTAGGTATTTTAAATACAATGTGGATTTGGAATGACTACCTCCTCCCTTATTTAATAATAGGAACAGATTACAAAACAATACCAATTGCTATTCAATACCTTAAAGGTGGATATGGCTCTATTGATATGGGAGCAATGATGGCAATGCTAGTACTTGCTATCTTACCTATTGTAATCTTCTATCTAACTTGTCAAAAGTACATTATTAAAGGTATTGCTGCAGGTGCAGTTAAAGGATAATATTAAAAGGTTATATAAGATTTTATATAAAAAATATACTTAAAAACAGCAAGTGAAAATTAAAGTAGTTAAGGCTACTTAGTTTTTGCTTGCTGTTTTAGTTTTATAAGTAAGGCAAGATTGTGCTAGGTTTGTGCAATATTCATGCTTTTGTTTTTGAGCATTTCTTCTATAATAAGGATACAAAACAAGAATCTAGTCTGATTATAGGGAGGTAAAATATGAGTGGGATAAGCCGTAAAATTCAAGAAAAATTGGACTGCATTATAGAAGTACTTAAATCTACAGTAAATGGTGAATGTATTTTAGCATTAGCAGGTGCCCATGCAAAAGGCGTGGCAGATGAGAATTCAGATATTGATATTTTTATGTTTATACAGGAAGCGAAAAGCTTTGAAGAAAGAAAGTGTATTATAGAGGGGATAGCAGATGCTGGGACAACGCCATGGATATCACCAAGCTTTGAAGAGTACCCATGGGGAGGATCTATGGATTTCTATTTCCAAGGAACACCTATTGAGACAACTGTACGTACTTTTGCACAAATGGAAAAAAGGATTGCAGAAAGTAAAAAAGGTCAATTTGAAATTATTCCTGCAACATGGACTTCTAATGGATATTATACATTTATCTATTTATGTGAGTTAAGCTTTATCAAGCCTATATGGGATCCTCAAGGTATATTGGAAAGCTATCAAAAAGAATTAAAGATTTATCCAAAGAAGTTAAAACAATCAATTATTAATTGCTTTATGGATAGGGCCAATACTTGGCTTGATAATTTTCATTATGAAAGTGCTATAAAAAGAATGGATTTACTATTTACAGGGCCTATTGTTATGCATACAGTTATGGATATGATACAAGTAATATTTGCTTTAAATGAAGTATATTTTACAGGAGATAAAAAGTTAGAGAAAGCATTAAAGGATATGAAGTATTGTCCTAATGAGCTTATAGAGAATATAGAACTTTTATTGAGTGCACCACGTAATAGTGAGTTGTTACAAAAGCAATGTGATATACTTAGAAGTATTAGAGAGGATTTACAAGTGGAAATAGAAAAGTATAATAAAGAAGATGAATAGCCAAAGAAGTACTGTTAGAATAAAAAAGGAAACTTTAGAAGGAGATTATATGGTAAGAGCACTCCGCAGTAAGGATTTAGAAAGTGTAATGGAGATATGGCGAAATACGAATATACAAGCTCATAGTTTTATTACAGAGGATTACTGGAACAACAATTATAATTTGGTTAAAGAGATTTTACCTCAAGCTGAAGTCTATATTTATGAGACCAAAGGACGTATACAAGGCTTTATAGGAATTGATTCAGGATATATTGCAGGACTTTTTGTATTACAAGAGGAACAATCAAAAGGAGTAGGACAAGCATTAGTAGAAGTAGTAAAAGAGCAGTACAACCAACTTAGCTTGAAAGTATATGAAAAAAATATTAAGGCTATTTCTTTCTACAAAAAGCAAGGATTTAATAAACAAAGTAAAGCTATAGATGAGAGTACAGGTGAAGTTGAAATATTTATGGTATGGGAAAAATAAATTAAATCTAACGAATAAGGAGGTTGTCTATAGGACAGCCTCCTTATTCGTTAGATAAAGATTCCAGAGAACGAGTAGCTATCTTGGAATTTCTATTGTAAGGAGAATAGCGTTTTAGGATAGGTTATTAACTGTTTTGAGAAGCTTCTCTAATTTTTCAGTAGAGGTAATACGTTCGTTACACTGTTCACTATCTAAACATATATGAAAACCTATAGATTTATAGGCATCTGGGTCAGACATTTTGCAGATAGGTGAAACGAAGGTCACTTCATCTTCTTTACCTACATGATTACAAAGTGTACAGATATGTGTGTTAGTAGAATTAGTATTAGGGATTCTACAAGCCATACCAATCCATTTATTATCTAGATTATAGATGAGGAAAAGTTTACGAATAGACTCATCAAGCCACCCTAGATAGACCTTTTTTGAAGTGAGAACTTCTCCTGATGGGAGCTTAAGCTTCTTTTCTTTTTTAAATACTTTACGGATTGCAACGGGAGTAATATCAGCCATTCCATATACATAATGATCTAAGTTAGAGATGTAGTTATCAATAGAGAAAGAATCATTTAAGGCACTAATATCAATTAATGCTCTTTGATCATCAGATAAGTTAGAAAAGAGATGAAGGATATTCTCTCCAATATTAGCTTTATGAGTCTCAATAATTTTTTGATCCGTACAATTTCTAAATGTACTGTTTAAATCACGTAAATATTTTCTAATGGCGTTATACTCGTGTTTTTTGATAAAAGGTTCCATAATACTTAGCTCCTTTTTATATATTAGATTTTAATTTATAACTTTTATAAAAAATGATGACTGCTTAGTACAAAGTAGTCATCATCATCTTAATCTAAAACATGTATGAGTTTCAAGCTCATAAATAATTCTGCTAAGATTATGAGCAAAGAAGTTTGGTTGTATTAATTATTCTACGAATACTTTGTGCAGACAAATAGTATTCTTGTGTGAGCTCGTTGATTGTAGCGCCATGTATATATTTATAATAGATTTCATTATTTCTAATCTTTAGGGCAGCTTTAATACCACTTTGTTCACCCCAAGGAGTGTGGGTATTATTCTTTTTAGGAATATAAAGATACTGTCCATCCGCATACTCTTGTATGAGTTTTAAGATTTCTTCGGGTAACACATCTTGTGCTTTAACATATTTCATAGTTATGCTCCTTTTACTTTAATGGCAATATTAAAGCAAAGAATACAAAAAGCTATGTGTTACAGAACCTAATAAGTAAATGGGCTTCAGCTACTTTAAATGCTTAGGCTCCACACAAAGCATAGCTGGCTTTGTTGTAGTCTTTGCAAGGAGCAAGTCGCTTTAGAGCTGAATGTACTATAGACCTTCATCAAAACACCTCCAATACGCTGTAATTATTATAGCACAAATGTAATGTTTTTAAGTAACTAAAACTTTTCGAGTGATATTCGAGTTCGTAGAAATAAAATATTAGCAGATAAAAATAAGAGTAGCCTAATAAAAATTAGGCTACTCTTACTTTATTATAAAAACCTATGTAGTTTATTTATGTTGTACTTGAGATATAGGGGAGATGATAAAATTGAACCTTTTATCATAATTTATATTGGTCTGGGGAAGACAATTTTAATAGTAGATGATGTGTAACTACATAAGTTGTAATAAGAAATAAAATTTTATAGTGAAGAATTTTAGTAATTAAGCAAGTTAAGTTCTAGTAATTAAGCAAGTAAGTTCTAGTGACTAAGCAAGTAAGTTCTAGTGACTAAGCAAGTAAGTTCTAGTGACTAAGCAAGTAAGTTCTAGTGACTAAGCAAGTAAGTTCTAGTAGCTAAGCAAGTAAGTTCTAGTGACTAAGCAAGTAAGTTCTAGTGACTAAGCAAGTAGGTTCTAGTGACTAAGCAAGTAAGTTCTAGTAGCTAAGCAAGTAAGTTCTAGTGACTAAGCAAGTAAGTTCTAGTGACTAAGCAAGTAAGTTCTAGTGACTAAGCAAGTAAGTTCTAGTAGCTAGCAAGTAAGTTCTAGTGACTAAGCAAGTTAATTCTAGTAATTAAAAAGCTAATTTAAAATCAATATAGATTAAACAACTGTTTTTACCGAAAGCAAGAATACCATAGATAAAAAATAGAGTCAAGTTCAATTAAGCTTAATGGCAAATCATTATTAAGTATAAATGCTGATAAAGAAATTATACTTTAGGATAAAAATAGTGACAATCTAACTTGACATAAGTGTTAGAGACACTTGAAGGTTAGATAAAATACAATAGGACACAAGGGAAAAAAGAATCGACTTTTGTAATAAATTAATGAAAAAAAGCGACAAACATAAAAAATAGAAGAAATATATATAAGGATAAATAGAAAGGTTTTATTGACAATGGTTATCAATTGTTGTAATCTAAATTAAGTTGATAATAAATATCATTTGAAATGCGATTTCGATTATAAGAAGGAGAAGGTAGTTATGATGATCAATAAGAGGCTTATTGGCCTTTGTGAAGAGTCAAAGAAGTATATGATACTGACTGTAGTTGCAAACTGGATTGCTCTTCTATGTAATATCTCTATTATTTTATGGATTGGACAATTTATTAATAAACTTATAGTTCATGAAGAAGTAAGTTTATTATCTATGTTATCATTAATCCTATTTTTAGGAGGACGATTTATTAGTAACTTATATTATGGGAAATTTTCCGCATTAGCTTCTGAAAATGCAAAGGTCAGATTAAGAGACCAAATATATAAGAAGCTTTTAAGACTGGGAACAAACTATCAACAAGTAGATGGCACATCATCTTTTGTTCAAATAATGGTAGAAGGGGTAGAACAGTTAGAGGTTTACTTTGGACGTTATCTTCCTCAATTTTTCTATGCGCTATTAGCACCATTAACACTTTTTGTAGTCATTTTGCCATATTCTTTTAAAGCAGCGCTTATTTTACTTATATCTGTACCTCTTATTCCTATTTCTATTATTGCGATTATGAAAATTGCAAAGCGTATCTTAAAAAATTATTGGAAAAGCTACTCAAACTTAGGTGGAACTTTCTTAGAAAATCTTCAAGGATTAACAACTTTAAAAGTATTTAATCAAGATGAAGAACGTCATCAAAAGATGAATCAAGAAGCTGAAGACTTTAGAATCATGACAATGAAAGTACTGAGTATGCAGCTTAACTCAATCAATATTATGGATTTAGTTGCTTTTGGTGGTGCAGCAGCAGGGACAATTACAGCACTTATTCAATATAGTAGAGGTGAAATTCTCGTAGGTCATCTTTTGATTATTACATTACTTTCGGCAGAATTCTTTATTCCAATGCGCTTACTAGGTTCATATTTCCATATTGCCATGAATGGAATGGCAGCATCAGATCGTATTTTTAAAGTATTAGATGCCAAAGAGCCAGAAGAGGTAGAGAAATCTACAATTAAGGTTGAAGAGTCAATTGCATTAGAAAATGTAGAATTTAGTTATGATGAAACAAGACCTATTTTGAAACAAGTTTCTCTTGCTATTAAGCCAACGAATCTTACAGCTATAGTAGGTGAAAGTGGAAGTGGAAAAAGTACCGTTGCATCCCTTTTAATGAAAACTTATAAAGTACATAAAGGTAATATAAAATGGGGAGAAGTGAACTTTAATGATATAAGTAGTAGCCAACTCTACAATCATATGACGTTAGTTTCGACAAATAGTTATATCATGGGAACAACTATTAGAGAAAATTTACTTATGGCAAAGTTGAATGCGACAGATGAAGAGATAAAAGTAGCCCTTGAACTTGCTCAGTTAAGTGAGTTTGTGAGCTCATTAAAAGAAGGGTTAGATACACCTGTTGGAGAGGGTGGAAATCTTCTATCAGGTGGTCAAAAACAAAGACTTGCCTTAGCGCGTGCTATTTTGGCAAATAGAGAAGTCATGATCTTTGATGAGGCAACTTCAAATATTGATATTGAAAGTGAAGAAGCAATATGGAAAGCTATTCATGAGTTAGCAAAAACAAAAGCGGTACTGGTTATTTCTCATCGTCTAGTGAATGTAAAGCATGCAGATTGCATTTATGTTATGAAACAAGGTGAAGTTGTAGAGAGTGGTACCCATGAAAGTTTATATGCTAACCAAAGCGAATATTTTAGAATGGTGAATAAGCAAAATGAATTAGAACAGGTAAGGGAGGTAGAGTAGATGAAACGTCAATCAGGTTTTTCAATTATGAAAAGGCTTCTTGTGGAGCTTAAACCTTTAGCACCTGTTATGATGATTACTATTACACTAGGTGTATTAGGCTTTTTAGCAGCTATTACCATTACAAGTTTTAGTGCAGTTGCTATTGGTACTTTAATAGGTGAAATAACATTTATAAGTTTTACAGGTTGCTTATGGGTAATGGGAATTTGTGCAGTAATTAGAGGACTCCTACGCTATGGTGAACAGTTATCAGGACATTACATAGCTTTTAAGATTTTAGCTATTTTAAGAGATAAGATTTTTATGTGTCTTCGTAAATTAGCACCAGCTAAATTAGAAGGTAAAGATAAAGGTGATCTTATTGCAATGGTAACTTCTGATATTGAATTACTAGAAGTTTTTTATGCTCATACCATTGCACCTATTAGTATTGCTATTATTACGAATACGATTATTACAGCTTTTTTATACAGTATTCATCCATACTTTGGGTTATTGGGTGGTGGATTCTTCCTTATAGTAGGGTTAGCAATTCCTTATTTTTCTTCTGCATTTGCAAAAGAGGCAGGCGTAACTTATCGCAAAACATTTGCTGTAACCAATCAGTTTATACTTGATTCATTACGTGGATTAAAAGAAATTCTTATTTATAAGAATGGTTCTAGTAGATTACAAGCAGTTCATGATAGTTCTAAACAACTTAATAAGAGCCAAGAAAGACTTAAAGCTCATGAAGGTTTAGTTA
This sequence comes from Holtiella tumoricola, assembly GCF_027857615.1. NCBI lineage: Bacteria > Bacillati > Bacillota > Clostridia > Lachnospirales > Cellulosilyticaceae > Holtiella > Holtiella tumoricola. The sequence goes on along the minus strand of NZ_JAQIFT010000008.1, from coordinate 42,735 downwards.
GAGCGCTGGCAGACTTAATGATTATGTTAGCTGTATTAAGTTGTGTTGTTATGGGGGCATTCGTTCTTCAATCAGATGCAATCAACTTTAGTGAGTATCTTTTAGCCATTGTTATTATTGCGTCTTCCTTTGGACCAGTTGTTGCATTAAGCAATTTATCTAATAATCTCTTACAGACTTTTGCTTGTGCCGAAAGACTATTTGATTTATTAGATGAGGTGCCACAAGTAGAAGAAGTTGCAGGTAAGACTTCCTTAACAAATGAAAGTATTGATTATAAAGAGGTTGATTTTGGTTATAACAATCGTACAGAAACGATTCTAGAAGAAGCATCTATTACTATTAACAAAGGTGATAAACTTGCACTTATTGGTGAGAGTGGTATCGGAAAAAGTACTTTTGTTAAACTTCTAATGAGATTTTGGGATGTAAAAGGTGGTACACTTACTATTGATGGGAAAAATATTAAAGAGGTTGCGACAAGTTCTTTAAGAGATTCACAGACTTTAGTAAGTCAAGAGACCTTCTTATTTAACGAAAGTATATTAGATAATATTCGTTTAGGTAATCCAAAAGCTTCAAAAGAGGAAGTGATTGTAGCTGCGAAGAAAGCTTCTATACATGATTTTATTATGAGTTTACCTCATCAGTATGAGAGTAGGGTAGGGGAACTCGGAAGTTCGGTTTCTTCTGGAGAGAAGCAACGTATAGGACTTGCTAGAGCCTTTTTAAGACAAAGTGATGTTCTTATTCTAGATGAGCCAACAAGTAATCTAGATACACTTAATGAATCAGAAATTTTAAAAGCAATCAAAGAAAATAGTAAAGAACAGACAATTGTCTTAATTTCTCATAGAAAATCTACAACAGCCATTTGTGATAAGGTTTATAAGTTAGAAAATAAAAAGTTAATTCAAACCGTTTAAAATAATATTTATTTATAAAGTAGTAAAAGGCATATATCTAAGAAGATATATGCCTTTTGGAGATTTTAGATAAGCTTAATTTTCAAAATCTAAGAAAATTATTTAGTAGAGTTTATAGAATGATATTTTTGTATGCTGTATAATACGTTTAGAAAAATATATATGAAATAAAGATGGGCTATATTAAGGTAGAACCATAAAAATAATATTTTTAGTACTCAAATAAGCATGAGTAAAATAACAAGGAGTGGAAAAGTAGAGATGACTGTTAGAGAAAGAATACAAGCACTTAGAGAAAATATGAAAAAGCATCAAATTGATGTTTATATGATTCCATCTTCAGACTTTCACGAAAGTGAGTATGTTGGAGATTACTTTAAAGTAAGAGAATTTATATCAGGCTTTACAGGTTCTGCAGGAACAGTAGTTGTAACAATGGATGAAGCAGGATTATGGACAGATGGAAGATACTTTATTCAAGCTGCAAAACAGTTAGAAGATACAGGAATTAAACTTTTTAAATCAGGAGAACCAGGTGTACCTACAGTAGAAGAATATATTGTTGATGCTATGCCGGTAGAGGGAACATTAGGATTTGATGGACGTGTAGTGAGCGCACAACAAGGTATGAAGCTTAATGAAAAATTAGCAGCTAAGCATGTCAAGGTGGTTTATAGCTATGACTTAGTAGATGAAGTATGGGAGATGCGACCTACTTTATCAAATGCACCAGCGTTCTTATTAGATACTAAATACTGTGGTAAAAGTGTTGAAGAGAAGCTTAGTGAACTAAGAGAAGTAATGAAAGAAAAAAATGTAACGACTCACATTATTACAACACTAGATGATATTGCATGGCTTTTCAACTTAAGAGGGGGAGATATAAAGTTTAATCCTGTTGTACTTGCATATGCAGTAATTACACTTGAAGAGGTTCATCTATTCTTAAATCAGGAAAAACTTAATGCAGATATAGAAGCAATTTTTAAGGCTACGAATATTAAGCTACATGGGTATGAAGCAATTTATGAATATGTTAAAGGATTGGCTACAGATGAGCATATTCTTTTAGATAGTAATAAAGTAAACTATGCAATTTATTACAATATCCCAAGCGAAGCTCAAAAAATAGATGCACCTAATCCAACCATGTTTGCAAAAGCGAAGAAGAATGAAGTGGAATTACAAAGTATTCGTAAAAGCCATATCAAAGATGGAGTAGCTTTTACAAAGTTTATGTATTGGCTTAAAACCAATGTAGGTAAGGTAGAAATAACAGAACTTAGTGCAAGTGAAAAGTTAGAAGCATTTAGAAGAGAACAAGAAGGCTTTATTGAACCGAGCTTTGGAACAATAGCGGCTTACAAAGAGCACGGAGCGATGATGCATTATAGTGCAACCAAAGAAAGTGCTTATCCTCTAATGGAAGAAGGATTATTCCTCGTAGATTCAGGTGGTCAATACTATGAAGGTACAACAGACATTACAAGAACAATGGCATTAGGAGCTATAAGTGAAGAGTTACAAGAGCATTTTACAGCAGTTGTGAGGGGGATGCTGAACTTATCCCGTGCAAAATTTTTACAAGGTGTAAGAGGATATAATCTAGATCTATTAGCTAGAGGACCTATATGGGATTTAGGGCTAGATTATAAATGTGGTACAGGCCATGGTGTAGGCTTCTTACTCAATGTACATGAAGCACCAAATGGATTTAGGTGGAAAATAGTACCAGAACGTAATGATAGCTGCGAGTTAGAAGAGGGTATGGTGACAACCAATGAACCAGGTATCTATATAGAAGGATCACATGGTATTCGTATTGAAAATGAGTTAGTGGTAAGAAAAGCTGAACAAAACGAGTATGGACAATTTTTAGAGTTTGAAGTAGTGACTTTTGCGCCGATTGATTTAGACGCGATTGATCCAAACTTGATGAATAAACATGAAAAAGAAGCCTTAAATGCTTATCACAAAGAGGTATATGATAAGGTTTCACCTTTCTTATCAGAGCCAGAAAAAGAATGGCTTAAAATTTATACAAGAGCTATTTAGACAAAAATACAAAATATTAGAAGTGGTCTTAACGATGAGTTAGAGACCACTTTTTAATTTACTAAAAAATATTTTAATAAGTTTTAGAATACTAGTTTAAAAAATAGTAAAAAAGTAGTAAAATTTAAGAAAGGTATTAAGTAAATATTTTAGGGAATGGAGATTATTAAATGACAACGAAGAATACAACAATAGACCGTGTAATCAAAATAAATAAAGACTGGAAGTTTTGCTGGGCTGGTGACTGTAACCATCCAAGAGAAGATATAAGCGATGCTTATCAAGTAAACTATAATGATGAGACATGGAGAAAGTTAGATTTACCTCATGATTGGAGTATTGAATTTGACTTTAATATAGAGCATTCTTTAGTAGGTTCAGAAGCAGGGTATCTAGATGGTGGTATTGGCTGGTATAGAAAAGCTTTAGTATTACCAGAAGAATTAGAGAATAAAAGAGTGTTTATTCGCTTCGGTGGTGTTTATATGGATAGCACTGTTTATGTGAATGGAAAGCAAGTAGGAAAATATCCAAATGGTTATATGCCTTTTACATATGATATAACAGAATATGTTTCAGCAGATGGAATGACTGAAAATATTATTGCTGTAAAGGTCGTAAATGAACAACCAAGTAGTAGATGGTATTCAGGAAGTGGGATTTACCGTCAAGTAGAACTTATTATTACAGAACCAGTACATATTGTTGAATATGGTACATTTATTACAACACCACATATTGAAGAGGAGTACCAATCAGGATCAGTAACAACACATATTCAAACAGAAGTTAAAAATGCATCAACTCAAGTGCGAAACGTAAAAGTACGTGCTACACTTTTAGACTATGCAAACGAAGAAGTTTCAAAATCACAAGAGTGTGCAAGCAAAGACATTCAACCAGGAGAAGTGTGCTATTTTGAACAGGATATGGCTGTTATAAATCCAAAACTCTGGTCTGTTAATACACCTAATCTTTATAAAATGCGTGTAGAAGTGATTGTAGACGAACAAGTTGTAGATACTGTAGAGTCAAGATGTGGGTATAGATGGGTGAAATTTGATGCCAATGAAGGTTTCTTCTTGAATGGAGAATGGATGAAGCTCAAAGGGGTATGTATGCATCATGACCAAGGAGCACTTGGAGCTGTTGCCAATACACGTGCAATAGAACGTCAGATGGAAATTATGCAAGAGATGGGAGCTAATGCAATACGTGTAACCCATAACCCTGCAGCAGATGAACTTCTTAGAATATGTGATGAGAAGGGACTTATGGTTATTGATGAAGCTTTTGATACATGGTATTGGGGCAAGAAACAATATGACCTTGGACGCTTCTTTAGCCAAGGCTCTAGTAGTCATCCAGAAGGGGGAAATACAGTAACTTGGGCAGAGTTTGACCTCAAACGTATGGTAAAGAGAGGACGTAACTTCCCATGTATTATTAAATGGTCTGTAGGAAATGAAGTAAGCGAAGCTTCAGGAGATGAACGTTCCCTTGAAACAATCAAAAACATGAAGAAATGGGTAGCAGAAGTAGACCCAACTAGAGGCATTACACAAGGTGCTGATAAATTTAGATTTGGCACAGGAGAAGGTGGTCATGAGGATATAGCTGAGGTACAAGATACTGTAGGCTTTAATTACGCAGAAGGCAACTATGATACAATTCATGCAAAACATCCAGACTGGGCAATCTATGGTTCTGAAACTTCATCAGCAACTAAATCAAGAGGAGTTTATAGTCATCCTGATACAATAGGAAGCCATGATTCAGGAGAACATGCAGATTACCAACAATCCTCTTATGATAATGACCATGTAGCGTGGGGAGCAACTGCAAGCCGTGCATGGATTCAAGATAGAGATCGTAAGTTTGTAGCAGGTCAGTTTATATGGACAGGTTTTGACTACATTGGTGAACCTACACCATGGCATAATACAGGTGGGCCTGGACATAGCTTATCACCAAAGAGCTCATATTTTGGAATAGTAGATACTGCAGGTTTCCCAAAAGATGATTATTACCTTTACCAAAGTGTATGGAAAAACTTAGAGGTAAGCCCGATGGTACACATTCTTCCTCATTGGAACTTTGAAGATGAAACCTTAAGAAATAACGTAACAGGAGCAGATGGTAAAATTCCTTTAAGAGTATATTCAAATGCGCCACATATTGAGCTTGTAATTAATGGTGTAAGCCAAGGTACTCAATCATTTGCTCAGATGGAAACAGACTATGGGTTTAAATATCAACAGCTCTCAGAAACAAGTGACAAGCTTTACCTAGAATGGAGACTTGATTATACTTATGTACCAGGTACAACTATTCAAGCGCTTGCAAAAAATAATCAAGGTGAAGTAGTAGCAGAGCAAACCATTGTAACAGCAGATAAAGCATATGGTATTCAATTACATACAGATAGAACAAACATCAAAGCAAATGGAGAAGACCTTTGCTATATTACAGTAGATGTAGTAGATGCTAAAGGGAATTTCGTACCAACAGCAGACAATGAAGTAATCTTTGAGCTTAGTGGTGAAGGTAGAATTGTAGGTGTAGATAATGGTAATCCAATTAGCCATGAACGTTATCAAGAACAAGTAGATGGAACATGGAAACGTAAAGCCTTTAATGGAAAGGCACTTGTTATCGTACAATCTACTACTCAAGCTGGTAACTTTACCTTAAAAGCATTATCAGAAGGTCTTGTAACTGATGAAGTGAGTGTGATGACTATGGCGTGTGAAATGCCAAAAGGCTTAGGTTATGATCTACAAGAACAAGAGATTAAACAAGAAGGTATAGAAAAACAGGTTACTGCCTTTGCTCCAGTTCGAGTAACAGCGCAAGTAGGAGAAGTTCCAATACTACCAAAAACAATTAGAGCAAAGTTTAATGTAGGAGCACCAGATTCAATCCAAGTTGAATGGGCGCCAATTGAAAAAGAACAATGCATGTACTATAACCAATTTGAAGTACTAGGAACAGTAGAGGGACAAAATCTTAAAGCTTGTGCAGTAGTGACAATTAGAGGAATCATTGGGGTACAGGCTGTATCAGTAGCTACAGTTACGTATATTCCAGCAACACTTCCAGAAAAGGTAAATGTTTATTATAGTGATGGTGCAAAAGAAGAAAAACAAGTTAAATGGGATCAAAGTGGTGTAGATTATACCAAAGTAGGAGAAGCAACAGTTGTAGGAATAATAGAAGGAAGTTCTCAAACAGTAGAGGCAAGTATAAGAATTACAGATGATAAATCATCGGTTAAAACAAGTATGAACTATGCAAAACAATGGACTGGCTCTGAATTCCCAGCAGCGCTTGCATCCTTCACAAATGATGCAGAAGGGTCAAGAGATAACATTGCAACAGTCAATGATACAGTTATTGCTTTTGACGTGGAGAGTCATAATAGATGGAGTAACTGGCAAGTAGAAGGTAGAGATGAGGACTGGGTAGGTATTCTCTTTGCAGAAGGTGGTAATATTACAAAACGCTATATTGATACCATAAAAGTAGGATTCTTTGAAGACCATGGTGTAAGCTCACCAGAAAGCTTTACTATTGAATATTATGTGCCAAATGAAGAACCAGGTATCCCTAGCAAATTTGGTCATGTTGTAGAAGGAGACTTAGCAGATTCTAATAACTGGAGAGCTGTAGAGCATGTAGCTCCTAATACAGAACATGTAGGTGCAGGAGAAATGAATAGCTTTAGCTTTGATACAGTTAGCACTTATGCAATTCGTTTAAATATGAAGAAAAAAGCAGGTATGAAAGGGATTGCCATTACAGAGTTAGAAGTGTATGGTAAAGAAGCGATCGCTTATGATAGCTATGAAGTGGCAAAGATTGAATTAGATGATCATAACATTATAGATACATTTGATGAGTCTTTAAACAGTACTTATAAAATACAAGACGGCAATATGCCTAAGGTATATGTTGAAGCAACAAAACATGCTAATGTGACAATCGTACCAGCATTAGATAAAGATGGTATTACTACTATAGAAATCATACCTGAAAATGGTGATGTAACAAAGACAAGAACATATCAAGTTCATTATCAATAGAAATAAGTGAGGCTATGTAACGAGAAAGTTACATAGCCTTTTATTATGTGTGTTTAGAGGAGTGTTTCATTATAAGGTATTTCAGCTGATTACTAAGAATAAATCATGTTTTATATTATATGATAAAAAATAATAGAACAAAATATAAATTATTTAATAATTATTATTGATTAAGTTTATAAAGTGTGTTATATTTAATTCATCGAAAGCGTGTATACAGTATACAAAGTGCAAATTACTTTACATAGACAGGAGCTGCAAATTATGAATCAATGGAGAAACTTTAAGACAGGTAAATGGAATGAATCAGTAGATGTAAGAGATTTCATCGTTAACAACTATACAGAGTACACAGGGGATGCAAGTTTCTTAGAAGGCCCTACAGAAAATACAACAAAACTTTGGGAACAACTTAGTGAGCTTATGGTGAAAGAAAGAGAAAGAGGTTGTTTTGTAGATACAAAAACAATTTCAACAATCATTTCACACAATGCAGGTTACATCAATAAAGATTTAGAAAAAGTAGTAGGTTTACAAACAGAAGAGCCACTTGTTCGTTCAGTACAACCATTTGGTGGTATTAGAACTGTTGAGACTGCTTTAAATTCATATGACTATGAAATTGAACCTGAAATGAAAGAGATCTTCACAAAATACAGAAAAACACATAATGAAGGTGTATTTGATGTATACAATGCAGATATCCGTAAAGCTAGAAAAGTAGGTATCGTAACAGGTCTTCCAGATGCATACGGACGTGGACGTATCATTGGTGACTACAGAAGAGTAGCACTATATGGGGTAGACAGATTAATCGAAGAAAAACTTAAAGATAAAGAAGCTAAATCTACAATCTTTACAGCTGAGACAATAAGAGATTGCGAAGAGATAGCAGAACAAGTAAAAGCTTTTAAAGAACTTAAACAACTAGGTGAAATGTACGGATTTGATTTATCAAGACCAGCTAATAACTTCCAAGAAGCAACACAATGGTTATATCTTGCATACCTTGCAGCAACAAAAGAGCAAAATGGTGCAGCAATGTCAATTGGTAGAACAAGTACATTCCTTGATATTTATGCAGAAAGAGATATTAAAGAAGGTATTATTACAGAAAAAGAAGCACAAGAAATTATTGACCAATTCATTATGAAACTTCGTATCATCAGATTCCTTAGAACACCAGAATACAATGATTTATTCTCAGGTGATCCAACATGGGTTACAGAATCACTTGGTGGTATCTTAGAAGATGGAAGTGCTTCACTTGTAACTAAAAATAGCTTCCGTTACTTACACACACTTTACAATATTGGACCATCTCCAGAACCAAACTTAACTGTACTTTGGAGTGAAAAATTCCCTCAAGGATACAAAGATTTCTGTGCAAAAGTATCTATTGATACTTCAGCTATCCAATATGAAAGTGATGATTTAATGAGACCGCAATTTGGTGATGACTATGGTATTGCTTGTTGTGTATCTCCAATGAGAATTGGTAAACAAATGCAATTCTTCGGTGCACGTGCAAACCTTGCAAAAGCTGTACTTTACGCAATTAACGGTGGGGTAGATGAAAAAGCAGGTGTTGCTGTTATTCCAGGTATCGAACCTATGACAGATGAAGTTTTAGATTACGATAAAGTTATGAAAAACTTCGAAATTGCTACAGATTGGCTTGCAAAAACTTACACAGATGCACTTAATATCATTCACTACATGCATGATAAATACTGCTATGAAAGAATTGAAATGGCACTTCATGATACAGAAGTATTCCGTACTATGGCATGTGGTATAGCAGGTCTTGCAGTAGCAGCTGACTCATTATCAGCTATCAAACATACAAAAGTTAGACCAATCAGAAATGAACAAGGTATTGCAATTGACTTTGAAATCGAAGGGGAATACCCAGCATACGGTAACAATGATGATCGTGTAGATGACATTGCTGTAATGCTTACAAAAGATTTCATGGAAAAAATCAGAAGACATACACCATACAGAAATTCAACATACACACAATCTGTTCTTACTATTACATCAAACGTTGTATATGGTAAGAAAACAGGGGCTACACCAGATGGACGTAAAGCAGGTGTACCATTCTCACCAGGGGCTAATCCAATGAATGGTAGAGAAACAAAAGGTGTACTTGCAGCATGTAGTTCAGTAGCAAAAATTCCATTCGAACATGCACAAGATGGTATTTCATACACATTCTCATTAGTACCACAAACATTAGGGAAAACACCAGAAGAACGTGTACACAACATGGTAGGTATTTTAGATGGTTACTTTGGCCAAACAGGACAACACATCAACGTAAACGTTCTTCATAAAGATCTTTTATTAGATGCTATGGATCATCCAGAAAAATACCCACAATTAACAATTCGTGTATCAGGTTATGCAGTTAACTTCATCAAATTAACAAGAGAACAACAATTAGACGTTATCAGTAGAACATTCCACGAAAGAATGTAATAGAATATTAAAGTAATAAAAGCTAGTTTAGGCAATCTGTTATACGCAGACAGATGCTTAAACTAGCTTTTTTTATGTGTTCATTAAAAGGATGTCCTTTGAAGTCGGGACAAAAGGGATATAAATGAGGGACATTAGTGACATAGACAAGGGACAAATAGAGTACCTATAATAAAATTATCATAACTTAAACCGTGATTAAAACGAATATAAGACATAAAAGAGTATCTAATATAAAAATATAAATAAAAAATATAGAGATAAAATATAAGGAGGAAATAAATAATGAAATTATTTAAAAGATTCATGAGTAGAGCAGCATTAGTTTCTACATTAGCAATGGTTCTTGGGGGTATGGTAATCACAAATCCAGTACAGTTACAAGCATTAGAAACAAGTAGTTTTGAGTATAAGAGTCAAGCAAATACAAAAAGAAATGTTATGTATTATGGAGATTGGTCTGTATGGGGAGGACAAGGGAATTTCTATCCACAAGATATTCCAGCAGATCAGTTAACACATTTGAATTTTGCATTCCTAGATTTTGATAACCAAGGTAATTTAATCTTTACAGACAAAGATGCAGCAATAGGAAATCCATTAGGACAACCAGGGGTAACTTGGGGAGATATTAGTGCGGGTATTCTTCCAGCATTAGTGGAGTTACGTGCGCAAAATCCAAACTTAAAAATTGGAGTTTCTATTGGTGGATGGTCAAAATCAGGAGATTTCTCAGAAGTGGCAGCAAACCCAGCTAAAAGAGCAAAATTTGTAGAGAATATCGTTAAGTTCGTAGAGTATACCAATATGGACTTTGTAGATATTGACTGGGAGTATCCAGCATTTGTACGTGAAGCAGATACTGTAGATAACAAAAATGATGAGGGTACACCAAACGCAAGACCAGATGATAGAGAAAACTATATCTTATTATTAGAAGATATTAGAGAGGCACTTAATATAAAAGAAGTAGAACTTGGAAAAGAGTATGAATTATCAGTAGCACTTCCAGCATCACAAGATAAATTAGCTACAGGTGTAGATGTACAAAGAATGTTTGAGATTATCGACTTTGGTAATTTAATGACATATGATATGCGTGGTGCATTTGATGAGATTAGTGGACATCAAGCGGGCCTTTATCCAAATTCAAATGATCCATATAAAGATAGAAAGTATACGATTGATGAAGCAGTACAGTATATGATTGGAGAAGGTGCACCAGCAGAAAAATTAGTTGTTGGAGCTGCATACTACACACGTGGATGGGAAAAGGTTTCTGGAGGAACAGATCCAAGTAATCCAGGTCTCTTTGGTGAAGCGGCAATTGTAGGAAAAGATGCTGACTTTACACCGTCAAGAGGTGCAGCAAATGATTCACCTATAACAATGGGAGATGGTGGACGCCGTTCTGGTGTATGGGCTTATAGAAACTTAGACAAGCTTAAAACAGCTTATCCAGGACTTAAAGAATACTGGGACGATGAAGCGAAGGCGCCATACTTATACAGTGAACAAACGGGAGCGTTCTTTACTTATGATAATGTACGTTCAATTACAGAAAAAGCAAACTACGTAAATGAAAATGATTTGGGTGGTATGATTGCATGGATGGCATCTATGGATGCACCAACTAGATCTAGCAAACGTGATGAACTTACAAAGGCTACTAAACAAGGACTTTATGGCAATGCAGTACTTCCACAATATGAGATTGTATATGCGGATTTAGATATTACAGTAACACTTACACCTTATATGGAGTCTTGGGGAAATACAGGTGGTTATGAAATCACTATCAAGAATAATGAAGTACTAGAAGAAAGCAATACAGTACTTAGTGCGACAGAAAAAATGGCAGAAACCATTACCCTTCCAAAGTTTTATATTAAACATGTAAACGGTCCATTAACAAGTGGAGATTATAAAGCTGGTACAGTTACACAAGAAGGTGAATACACAGTTGTAGATTTAAGTAGTGTATATGATGCACGTCAAATTGAAGCTGGTGGAACTTATACTTTTAGATTAAAAGCAAATGGACCAGTAGAAGATGTAAGTGGCATTGAAAGTATTGAGCTTGCACAACGTTTAAATAAACAAGGTAAAGAGATTAAACGTCAAACAATCTATGGATCTACAGAACAAGTAAATCAAGCACCAGTTATCCATGGAGCTGAGAATAAAACCATTACAGTAGGTGATACATTTGACGCAATGCTGGGTGTAACAGCACGTGATAAAGAAGATGGTGATTTAACACATGTTGTAACTGTTGAGGGTAGCGTAAATACAGAAATAGAAGGTACATATACATTAACTTATAAAGTAGTAGATAGTGAAGGATTAGAAACTGTAGTAGAAAGAACAATTACTATTGCAGCGAAAAAACCTAACCAAGCACCAGAATTAAAAGGTATCAATGATGTAATAGTTAAAGTAGGTAGCACATTTGATACAATGGCAGGTGTAACAGCAACAGATAAAGAAGATGGTGATTTAACACATCTTATTCAAGTTGAAGGTGATGTAGATACTACTCATGTAGGAACATATACATTAACTTATAGAGTAGCAGATTGCGAAGGCTTAGAAGCAGAAGCATCAAGACAAGTGGTAGTAGAAGAAGTAACAGTACCAGAGATTCCAGGAAGTGATTTTGGTGTAGGGGAAGGTATTATGTGGCCAGTACAAGTAAATGCACCTTTCGTAGATATGGCAGCATGGGTAACAAAACCAGGATATGGTAATAATGGTGCACCAAACCTTGTTAAAATTGCAGAAGATACAGATGTTAAGTTCTTCAATCTTGGATTCATCCAATCCGTAGGTGGACAAATTAAGGATGGTAAGCTTGTATGGGGATGGGGCGGACACCAAGTATTAAGCGAAGCTGCTCCGGATAACTCTCAATACATGGGAATTAAACAATCTATTAAAGAACTTCGTAAAATGGGAGGAGATGTAACTATTTCTCTCGGTGGTTTAGTAGGTACAGCGTTCTGGCAAGCGACACAAGATGTAGATGTTCTTACCAATACATATATGGACCTTGTAACAGGGTATGGACTTACAAGACTTGACTTAGATATTGAAGGTTCTGCACAAAATAAACAACAAAATATTATAAATGCTAAAGCAATCAAAAAAGTACAAGATGCTACAGGCGTAGAAATTGTACTCACATTAGCAGTGCTTCCAAGTGGTTTAACAAGTGATGGTTTAGGTGTGTTAGAAGCATACCTTGCAGAAGGTGTAGAAGTAAGTGTAGTTAACTTAATGACTATGTGCTATGGTGAGGCAACACTTTTACCAGGAGAAAATTATGGTACAGGTTCACTTCGTGCAGTAGATAGTACAAAAGACCAATTAAAAGATTACTATAAACGTTTTGTAGGTGTAACATTAACAGATGAAGAAGCTTATGCAAAATTAGGAACAACACCTTCAATTGGATTTGAAGGACAAGCACACCCAATCTTTACAACTGAGTGGGCACAGCTAGTTGTTGATCATGCAATTGAAAAAGGAATTGGCATGACATCATTCTGGTCAATGAACAGAGATGCACAACTTGAAAATAATCAAGGTGTTCCAAGTCAATATGCATTTACAAATATCTTTAAAGGTTTTGGTACAGGTGAAATACCACAAGCAAATACAAAACCAGTTATCCATGGTGTACAAGATGTAACCCTTACAGTAGGTGACACATTTGATGCAATGGAAGGTGTAACAGCAACAGATAAAGAAGATGGTGATTTAACATCTGCGATTAAAGTAAATGAAGTAGTAGATACAGAAGTAGTAGGGACTTATGAGCTTGTGTACACAGTATCAGACTCAGAAGAATTAGAAACAATTGCTACAAGAAGTGTAATAGTAGAAGAAAAAGTGAATGCTAGACCACAAATCCATGGGGTAAAAGATGTGAAGCTTACAGTAGGTGACACATTTGATGCAATGGAAGGTGTAACAGCAACAGATAAAGAAGATGGTGATTTAACATCTGCTATTAAAGTAAGTGGAGCAGTAGATACAGAAGTAGCAGGGACATATGAGCTTGTATACAGAGTATCAGACTCAGAAGGATTAGAAGCAACAGCAACAAGAATTGTAGTAGTAGAAGAAAAGGCTAATACTAAACCAGTTATTCATGGTGTAAAAGATATGACGCTTACAGTAGGTGATACATTTGATGCAATGGAGGGTGTAACAGCAACAGATGCAGAAGATGGTGATTTAACAGCTACTATTAAAGTGAGTGGAATAGTAGATACAGAAGTAGCAGGAACATATAAACTTGTATATACAGTATCAGATTCAAAAGGATTAGAAGCAACAGCAACAAGAACAGTAGTTGTAAAAGAAAAACCAGATCCTAATAATACATATAACCCAGAAGAAATTTACAATGCTGGTGATAAGGTGATGTACAACGGCAAAGAGTATACAGCAAAATGGTGGACAAAAGGGGATATACCAGGTCAGTCAGACGTATGGGAAGCAAAGATAGAAACTAACCCAGATGGAAGCCAAGATTATATTCCAGGTAAAACATATGTAGAAGGTGACCGTGTTGTATACAATGGTAAAACATATGTAGCAAAATGGTGGACTAATTCAACACCAGGTAGCGATTCATCTTGGGGATTAGAAGGTGATGAAGGTGAAGAAAATAATCAAGGATACATACCAGGTAATGCTTATGTTGCAGGAGATATTGTAACTTACCAAGGTGTACAATACAGAGCAAAATGGTGGACTAATACAGAGCCAGGTAGTGATGATTCATGGGAATTAGTACAATAATAAGTATATAAAATAAAAGCTACTCTTGTCCTGAGAAAAGAGTAGCTTTTATTCTAAACTATTTTTTTACCATAATTGAGTACAAATTGGGTAGCTTGTACGCGGTCCTTAACATTGATTTTCTTGAATAAAAGAGTGATATTATTGCGGATAGTCTTTTCTGATAAGAAAAGTTGGGAAGCAATTTCTTTATTACTAAGGCCTCTAGAAATCAAATATAAAATAGCTTTTTGTCTATCAGATAATTCATTTATAGATAATGTATAAGGAGTAAGAACAGGTGAAGTATCTGGAGTAGGAGAAGGTTCAGGAGCTATAGAACCAGTTGAGGAGGATTCTTGTACTAAATGAAAAACATGTTTATTTAATGATTGATCAATAAAAACATTACCTGCATGTATATGTTTGATTGCATCAATTAAAGTAGTACCAGCAGAATCTTTTAAAATGTATCCATTAACTTGTAGGGCTAGTGCTTCTTTAAAAGTAGATAAATCACTTGCCACAGATAAAAGTAAAACTTTCAAAGTGGGATGTGTTTCCTTTAAGGCTCTTAGTGCGCCAATGCCGTCTAAAACAGGCATATTTATATCTAAGAGTAATAAATCACAAGGTACTTGTTCAACCAGTGAGAGTGCTTCTTGACCATTACAACCTTCTCCTACGATTGAGACATCTTCAGAGAAGGAAAGAATTTGCTTGATTCCCTCGCGGATAAGAGGGTGGTCATCTACAATAATAATTTTAATAGAGTTACCCATATATAACCTCCTATATAGTAATGATTGGTATTTTTATATTAAAATGTGTTCCTAGTTCTTGGGAAGACTTTATTTTAATAGAACCATTAAGTTCTTTAATACGTGTATATAAATTGGTGAAACCATAAGACTTTGAAGAGGAAGAAAAGTTTTTTTGATACTCATCTATATCAAATCCTACGCCGTTGTCAATAACCTCTATATGAATAAGTTGTTCTTGTTGACAAAGGGTGAGTGTAACTTGAGGTGCATAAGCATGCTTTTTTATATTAGAAATAAGTTCTTGAACAATCCTATAGATAGAACCTTGAAATTCAATATCTATATTGGAGGAACTTACATTATAGATAAATTGTACTTTAGTACATGTATTATTAAAACTATTATAAAGTATATTATCGATTGAATTTTTTAAACCAAGAGATTCTAAAGGAGCAGGTGTAATGCGGAATAAGATTTCACGTATTTCAGATATGGCATGTGAAAGATTATCTTTAAGCTGATCAATAAGTAGAAATCCTTTATCTAAATCTTGAAGTAGCATATTTTTACAAAAGTCTAGTCGCATTTGTACACTTACAATTTCCTGAGTAGGTCCATCATGTAGATCACGAGCAATGCTAAGTTTTTCATTTTCCACAAATTTAAATAAGGATAGATAGTGTTGAATAGAAGCGGTCTCTTCTTGAGCTGTAGAAATATCTAATTGATTCATTCCATTTTGCAAATAAGTAAGAGAGATTGCTAGTTGCTGAACCATACTTTCTGCAAGATGAATTTCTGAGATATTTTTTTGTAACTCCACCTCTAAAATATTTCTTCGTTTAATTAAATTTTGCTCATGCTTTTCAAGCTGAAGCAGTTGTGTATGTATAATACTAGCTTCTTCAAAAAGACGTTTTAAATGCTCATGACCTTGTTGTGAAAAGTCATAGGAGCAAATAGAAAGTTTTTGACGAAATTCTTTATCGAGTACACTAAGTTCTTTGAGCTGAGTAATAATCAAAGGCAGTTCTTTTTCAATTTCTATAAGTTCTTGTAATTTTTGATTATAGTTAGAGTAGCAGGTACTAATGATTTCAAAGGCAGCGGTTTTATTATCTTCTAAGGTTAATGTAGCCTTTTTTAATATATCAGACAAAGCCTGTTTGGGAGACATGATCAAATCCTTTCTATTATAGTATTTGAGAGAATATGTTAATAACAGCATATACTTATATAAATTATATTCGACAACAATCGTAAAATAATTTAGAGCGTTTTGAAATGCTGCGTAAATGTTATAGAAAACTACTAGAATTGTTTAATATGTACAAAAAGTGATAGCTAAAAATGTTGTTTTAAGATAAAAACTATAAGGTGTATTGACATGATTATGTGGAAGTAGTATGATATATGTATAAATAAAGGGATTGTTACTGGTAATGCAGGCTATACCACTTTTGTGAAAAAATAATTATCTTTATGATTATGTTCACAGGGGGCGGTATAGCCTTTTTTGATTAAATGAAAGAAAGGGCAAAACCTATGAAAGTTGTTAAAGTCATTAATAATAACTTAATTAAGTCCTTTGATGAACATAATAATGAAATATTAGTAATGGGATGTGGATTAGGATTTAAAAAAGTACCTGGTGATGAAATTGATGAATCACTGATAGAGAAGGTCTACACTTGTAAGGAACAAGGTAGTTCTAATCAATTGATTAAATTACTTGAGAATATTCCTATTGAACATATACAAGTTACTAATGAAATTATTAATTTCGCAAAATCTTCTTTAGGTAAGAAGTTGAATCAAAATATTTATATCACATTGGCAGATCATATTCACTTTGCATTAGAAAGATATGAAAAAGGTATTAATATTAAAAATGCTTTATTATGGGAAATTAAAAAGCTATATAATCATGAATACTTAGTAGGGAAAGAAGCACTCAGTATTATTAGACAGCGATTAGGCATTGAGTTACCAGAGGATGAAGCAGGATTTATAGCCTTACATTTAGTAAATGCATTAATGGATGACTTGTCTATGGAAAAGACAACAGATATGACTAAGATGATTCAACAAATTTTGAAAATTATTAAGTATCATTTTAAGTTGGAACTAGATGAGTATTCAATTCATTATGAGCGATTTATCACACACCTTAAGTTCTTTGCTCAAAGATTATTTACAGGAAGTGCGATGGAAGACCAAGATGAACAGTTTATTCAAGCATTAAAGAATCAATATAAAAAAGAATATGAATGTACCAAGAAGATACAGGATTATATTAAGCAAGAGTATGGGTGGGAGTTATCAGAAGATGAGATGATTTACTTAACCATTCATATTAAGCGTATTACTATGCAGTAATATTAGGATTGTTACTTTAAGTAGGCTATACCTAAATAGAAATGGATTAGTAAGTCACTAATTGATTTTTATTTAGGTATTTTTTTATACCCTTTTTTAGTCGAAAACCGTTCACATTATACATAACAGGAGGTAAGTACTATGGATTACAAACAATTAGCAAAAACCATATTGGAACTTGTAGGAGGCGAAAGTAATATTTCAGGCCTTACACATTGTGCGACAAGATTAAGATTTAACTTAAAAGATGAAAAGAAAGCAAATACAGCACAACTCAAAAATACAAAAGGTATTATGGGAGTAGTAAGTAATGGTGGACAATACCAAATCATTATCGGAAGTGATGTTGGTAGCGTATATAAAGAAATCATGGAATTAGTTGACTTAGATGGTACAATCAGTTCTGATGAAAAAGATAATAAGAAACCATTAGCAAAAGTCATTGATACAGTTTCAGGTATCTTTACACCAATCTTACCAGCTATTACAGCAGCGGGTATGATGAAAGCTGTACTTGCAATTTTAGTAGCATGTAAAGTTATAACACCAGATGCTCAAAGTTATCAAGTCATTAACTTTATGGCAGATGCAGCCTTTTACTTCTTACCAATTTTACTTGCAAGCTCAGCAGCTAAGAAATTTAAATGTAATCCATATCTTGCAATGATGCTTGGTGGTATGCTTTTACATCCAAACTTTGTAAGTATGGTAAATGTAGCTAAAGAATCAGGTGAAGCGATTAGAGTCTTTGGTTTACCAATTGCAACAGCAAGTTATGCTTCTAGCGTATTACCTATTATTTTAGGTGTATGGTTCATGTCTTATGTAGAACCTATCGCAGATAGAATTTCTCCAAAAGCAATTAAATTCTTCTCAAAACCACTTATTACAGCATTAGTAACAGGGATTATCACATTAGTTGTTATTGGACCAATTGGATATATTGTAAGTGATAAAATTGGTATGGGTATTAAAACACTTGAATCTTACTGTAGCTGGTTAGTACCTACAATTCTTGGTGGATTAACACCATTACTTGTTATGACAGGGACACACTATGGTCTTATTCCAATCGGCATCAACAATCGTATGACAATGGGCTATGACACAATTATTTATCCAGGTATGTTAGCATCAAACGTAGCACAAGGTGCAGCAAGTTTAGCAGTAGCATTTAAAACAAAAGATGAAGAAATCAAACAACTTGCTTCTTCAGCAGGTATTACAGGTGTATGTGGTATTACAGAGCCGGCATTATACGGTGTTAACTTAAGATTTAAAACACCTCTTTACGCATCAATGATTGGTGGAGCTGTAGGTGGCTTGTTCTTAGGGATCTTCCGTGTAGCAAACTTTGCAGGTGGTTCTCCAGGGGTTTTAACTTTACCAAGTTATATTGGTGGAGACGGGATGTCTAACTTCGTTTATGCATGTATCGGCGCAGCAATCAGTATTGTTGTAGCATTCGTAGCATGTTTAATTCTTTACAAAGATCCAAAGCAAGAAGAAACAAATACAAAAGAAAAGGCAACAGATAAAAAAGAAGTAGTAGCAGCTCATACAAGTGAAATGTCAACAATTTGTGCACCACTTATGGGTGAAGCAGTACCATTAAAAGCAGTAAATGACCCAACTTTTGCAGAAGAAATCATGGGTAAAGGAATGGCTATTATTCCAACTGTAGGACAACTTGTATCACCAGTAAAAGGAACAGTAACAATGATATTTGATACAAAACATGCTATTGCAGTGACAGATGAAAATGGTGTAGAGCTTCTTATGCACATTGGTTTAGATACAGTAAAATTAGGTGGAAAATACTTTAGAACACATGTATCAGCAGGAGATAAAGTAGAAGTTGGAACACCTATTGTAGATTTTGATATTGAAGGCATTAAATCAGAAGGATACGATGTTATTACACCAGTAATCATTACTAATACAGACGATTTTACAAATATCTTTGCCATTGATGACCGCTTAGTAAAATTAGGGGATGAAATCATCAAGGTGCTTAAATAATAGGACAATAGAATAAAACTAAGAGGGGACATAGCTATGTCCCCCTTTTGAGAAAAGAGGAACGAGAATGAGCGGATTAAGAAAAGATTTTTTATGGGGTGGTGCAACAGCTGCCAACCAATGTGAAGGTGGATATTTAGATGGAGGTAAAGGTCTTGGCACAGTAGATGTGATTCCTTGGGGAGAACATCGTAGAGCAGTGATGCAAGGAAAGTTACATTATAATGCATTACCAGAAGATGCATATTTCCCTTCTCATGAAGCTATTGATATGTACCATAATTATAAAGAAGACATTGCATTATTTGCAGAAATGGGCTTTAAATGCTATCGCTTTTCATTTGCTTGGTCTAGAATATTCCCAACAGGACTAGAAAATGAACCAAATGAAGAAGGTTTAGCATTCTACGAAGCGTTTATTGATGAGCTTCTTAAATACAACATTGAACCTGTTGTAACCATCTGTCACTTTGATGTACCTTTAACTCTAGAACAAGAATATGGTTCATGGAGAAGTCGTAAACTGATTGATGCTTACGTAAAATATTGTGAAGTCATCTTTAAACGTTTTAATGGGAAAGTTAAGTACTGGATGACATTTAATGAGATTAATATGCTTATGCATTTACCATTTATGGGTGCAGGTATTATGTTTAAAGAAGGAGAAAATGAGCTACAAGTTAAATATCAAGCAGCTCATAATGAACTTGTGGCTTCTGCGCTTGCAACGAAGTTAGCTCATGAGATTAATCCAGAAAATAAAGTGGGTTGTATGCTAGCAGCAGGTCAATTCTATCCATATAGCTGTAAGCCAGAGGATGTATTAGAAGCTATGGAGAAAGATAGAAATAACTATTTCTTTATAGATGTTCAATCAAGAGGAGCTTATCCAGCTTATGCTAAAAAATTCTTAGAAAGAAATAATATCCAATTAGAAGTTGGTGCAGATGATGAACGTATTTTAAGAGAAAATACTGTAGACTATATTGCCTTTAGCTACTATACATCAAGACTTGCAAGTAAAGATCCAAATGTGGGAGAAAGAACCGCAGGAAATGTTATTGCGACACTTAAAAACCCACACTTACAAGCGAGTGAATGGGGATGGCAAATTGACCCATTAGGGCTTAGAGTAACAATGAATGCCTTATATGATCGTTATCAAAAACCACTTTTCATCGTAGAAAATGGATTAGGTGCAGTAGATGTACTGGGTGAAAATGAGACAGTAGAAGATGATTATCGTATTGCTTATTTAGAGGCACATATTAAAGAAATGATTAAAGCTGTTGAATTAGATGGCGTTGATTTATTAGGTTATACGACTTGGGGATGCATCGATTTAGTTAGTGCATCAACAGGAGAAATGAAAAAACGTTATGGCTTTATTTATGTAGATAAAGATAATGCAGGTAATGGAAACTTAAAACGTTACAAGAAAAAATCATTTGATTGGTACAAAAACGTTATTGCTAATAACGGGTTATAATAAATAGAAAATAGGGTGTCTATTCAGACACTCTATTTTTTGTATAAGGAATTATTGTTCCATAGGAGGAAACAGATACTATAGATTATCTCTAGTAACTAAATGATTATAGAAATATAAGGAGATTAATATAGGGTAATAAGATTAAATAAAGGATAGATTATATTATTATAAATAGAAGATATATAAAATGTAATTAAATAAAAGATAAGATTTAAAAGTAAACTTAGTAAAAGTAAAAAGGTTTACTAAAAAGAGGGGATAGGTTATGATATAACTATCAAGAAATTAATGGAGGGATTAAGATGAAGGGAAAGATTACGACAAAAGAGATGACACTTGTAGGTCTAAGCGCTGCATTGATGGGTGTATTTTCACAGTTAGCTATTCCATTTCCAACCGTTCCACTTACATTACAAGTTTTTGGGGCTGTCTTATTAGCAGTTATATTAGAAGCAAAGATATCTACATTAGCCATGATTGTCTATACGTTAATAGGAGCTATAGGTATTCCTGTATTTGCTAATTTTAGTAGAGGATTTAGCGTGATAGTAGGCCCTACTGGTGGATATATAACAGGATTTATTGTGCTTGCATTTATTATTGGAAAAGCAGCAGAGCAAAAGAATAAAAAAATACTTATATTAGGTGCTTACATAGGACTTATAATGAATTATTTTATAGGCACATTACAACTAAAAGGGGTACTTAATCTATCATTCCAGGAGGCAATGGTTGTAGGGGTATACCCTTATATTATAAAAGACCTTATTTTAACAGGGGTAGCTGTTGGGGTAGGGCTTCAAATGAAAAAGCAACTTAGAGGGATATTAAATGAAAGTATTAAAGCTTAGGCCCCATCATATAAACTGTATATTTTTTTATGAGGGAAAAGGATATAGTGAAGATTTTGTTAGCAATATGACTCAGATTGTAGAGCAGCTAAGAAAGGATAAGGAGCAGTTGGTACTGCTAGAAAAAAGAAGTGATAGCTTATGTAAGGCCTGTCCTTATCTAGAAGATTCTATATGTAGAAGTTCTCAAAAGGTAGAATTACTAGACCAAGGAACACTAGATAAATATAAATTAGAGGAATATAAGGTTTATCCTTTTAAGCAGATTATAGATGAGATTTATAGTGGCTATTCTTATGAACTTTTTAGTTCCATTTGTAGTAGCTGTGAATGGTATAAAAAAGGTGTATGTAGTAAAGATAAAATAGAAAAACAACAACGTAGTTGGATAGAGTAATAAAAAAGGTATCGCCTGAAGACGATACCTTTTTTATTACATACACCTTAATGATCAAGGAGATTAGTAAGAGAATCTTATTGCAATATGGTTAATAATATAAAGAAGTTAACGACTTCTATAATGTTTGTAGTGCTCCTGTAGAAGAAATAGGCATTACATTCTCTTGGTTATCACCAGAGTTCATACCTTTTGTGTGGATATCTTGACCAAGAACATCACCGAGCAGTGCATTATTTTCAATGCGAACATTCTGACAATAATCTAGATTGATCATATGATGACGATTACCATATGGTTCATACATATAACTTCTAATAATTTTATTATTACTAAATTCTAAACTATCTACACTGAGAGCATAGAGTACAGAATAGTCAAAAGCTGTAAAGGTATTATTTGTAATGCGGATATTTCTATGGAATGGTTTATCAAGTACTGGTTGTGGGATTTCTGGACAAATACTAATAATACCTTCACAGAATTGATACATAGAACTTACACATTCATTGAAGTGGTTATTACGAATAATAACGTCTGTACAAGCACCTGATTCATACCATTCATTGGCATCCCCAGCAATTAAAATACCTGAACCTGCTGAATCGAAAACATTATTTTCAATGATTACGTGGCGTGGTGTAGAAACCAGTACGCCACGTGCTCTACAGCTACCAAAGTAGTTATTTCTACAAAGTAAACTTGGAGAGTTTGTGAGATTTTCTAATGCATCTCCTGACTTAATCCCTTCAGGAATAACGTCTTCAAAAGTAATCTCAAACTCTGTTGGAGAAAGTAATTTAAAGTCTTTAGTTTTATTTGTTCCATAAGAAGCCATAGATAAATTTTCGATAAAGGAGATTTCATGTCCTACTTCAGACCAGCAGTCAAACCCATAAGCTTGGTGGTGAACAAAAATTCCTTTTAAGGTATGGCTATCTACCACTTTTGTAATACGTACAGAAGTACCATGAACATTAATAGGATCATCCATAAGTCCATAGAACCAACAATTTTCTACTGTAATAGAACCTCTATTATTAGAGCAATGAAGCCCATCATCATGTCCGCTTATTACACGGCGACCTTTAGAATGGTTTGGCTCAAAACGTATCCCTTTATAATGGATAGTATCACAAAATTGTGTTAAGATTCCTAAACCACCTGTATTGTGAATGATAATGTTATGGAGTGAGAGATGATCACTTTGATTTAGGAAGAGTCCTGGATGAAGACGTTTGTTATGTCTAAGAACACCGAAGTTTCCTACTGTAGGAATAGGATTAAAATTACCATGGAAACGAATAGTACCGTTTTCTAATTGTTCATGTTTAGAGCTATTGAAGAAGTCCCCAGTACGATAAGCTAATTTTTTTGTAACATGGTCAAATTCTACAAATGGGTTATAGAGTGTAGTGTTAGAAGACTCCCAGTTTTCTCCTTGGAAGCATAAAAGGTTATCTTTGATGCTATGTGGATACATCTTGGGATCAATATACATATCTACATATTCTTTGCAAGAAGCAACAACTTCACCTTCAGCAGAAAGAGGAATATCCCAGTCAATAGTAATATCTTTCACCGTAACGTTACTTGAATGGTCAATAGCAATAGGTGTAGTTTGGCCAGCATAGATAAAAGTACTACCAGCACCATCTAAAATGATATTATCCATATCTTTAATTAGAATGGAAAGATGACGTGGATTTTCTTGATCTGTATTAGAAAAATAGTAGTCAGCTTGTATAGCCTGGTCAGAAGAAAAATGATAAGTACCTTTTTCTAATACGAAGTGGGCGTGGCTTGGATAAACTGCAAACATTTTGGCAAAAAGATTGGTCATGTCCTGGCTTGTATTTGGTAAGATACCAAAATCTTTAGCATAAATCTTGTTAAGTGTTGTCATAGTAATCTCCTTAAGGATTGTTGAATTATCTTAACTTTATAAAAGAGTAAGGCTGATTTTTTAATAGATGAATGGAAGTTGTACGATGGTTATAATGTACAGTTAGTGTTTGTGAAATAGGAGATACAAAAGTAGTATCTAAAAGTTGTCCATCTTTCCAATTCATATTTAATGTAATATTACCTTTAATTTTAAGGCCTGTTACTTTGCCTGTATGCCATTTGTCTGGTAGAGCAGGTAGAAGATAAACTTCTCCTATATGGCTCTCAGCCAACATATGACAAATACCAGAGGTTACACCAAAGTTACCATCTATCTGGAATGGTGGATGGGCATCGAAGAGATTGGTATAAGTACCACCACCGTGATGCATTTCGGTTGAAGTATTATCTACTAAGCGAAGTTGACGTTCTACAAGTTTGAGTGCATGATTACCATCACGTAGTTTGGCCCAAAGGTTAATTTTCCAACCTAAGCTCCACCCCGTACCATCATCACCACGAACAAGAAGGCTTTGTTTACTTGCTTCTACAAGTTCAGGTGTTGCTTTAAAGCTAAATTCCTCACCAGGGAATAATGGATAAAGGTGTGATACATGACGATGTGTTTGGTCTGTCTCAGCAAAGTCATTTGACCATTCGATAAGTGTACCGCGTTCGCTTATTTGGTAAGGAAGAAAATGAGCAAGTTGAGTGCTTAATGTAGCTTGAATGTCATCATCAAGACCAAGGATAGCTATAGCCTCTAAGCAGTTTTTGAAGGTTTCTTTAACGATGGCAGTAGTCATAGTTGTTGTTTCACATACACTTAAAGACTGACCGTTATGGTTAAAGCAGTTTTCTGGTGACGTAGACATTGGCAAGAAGTAGTGACCATCTGAATCTTGAACGAGTAAATCACTATAGAACCAAGCTGCACCTTTTAAAATTGGATAAATTTCTTTTAAGAAATCTTGATCTAATGTATAGAGATAGTGTTGGTAAAGATGTGTACTCAACCAACCACTTCCTAAGTTCCAATAGCCATAAACAGCACTACCAGCACCATGATTGCCTACAGGTGTTGTTTGTCGCCAAAGGTCAATATTGTGATGGGCTACAAAACCAGAAGCATTGTAATATTTTTTAGCTGTTTCTTGTCCCTTGATACTAATGTCATGAATTAAGTCAAAGAGAGGTGTATGAAGTTCTGAGAGGTTACATACTTCACTTGGCCAGTAATTCATTTCAGTATTTATATTGACTGTATAGTTAGAACTCCATGGTGCACGAAGCTCCTCATTCCATATGCCTTGAAGGTTAGCTGCTTGAGTACCAGGTCTGGAACTAGAAATAAGTAAATAACGTCCATAGTGGAAGAGTAGAGAAGCCAGACCGGTGTCAGATTGATCCTGGGTGAAAGCTTTAAGACGCTCATCTGTAGGAAGAGCCTCTTGCTCACTTGTAGGAAGTTCTAGTGTTACACGGTTAAAGTAATTTGTATAATCAGCAAGGTGTAAAGCTTTTGCAGTAGCAAAATCAATAGCAGTAGCTTGTGCTAATGTATTGTCAAGATAAGCTTTGTAGTCGATGCCTTCTAGATAAGGGTGTTTAAATGCGCCATTAAAGCTTGTTTTAGCACTGAGTACAATAGTAATGGTTGTAGCATTTTCAACCACTATCCCATCATTGTTGTAAGAACACACACCATCTTCAGTAAGCACTTTTAGGGTAGTACCAAAACGCATACCTTTTCTTTCAGGTTCATCAAAGTAGAGAACGCCTTCTTCAGGTAGGCAATGTACATAGTTTGGTTCTACGTGAGATGGAGCAATGCCATCTAATTCAATGCCATCGTTTTGGACTTGAACTTTAGCATTTAAGGGACTAGTAAGGTTGATTGTTGTAGATAAAAAACCTTTAGTACTACTTGTTAAATGGATATAGAGTGCATCGTGAGGTGCACTAATAAAAGATTCTTGGTAGATTGTAGTATTACCAATAGTGTACTGGGTCGTGTGACAAGCTGTTTCTAAATCTAACGTACGCGTATAGTTTGTTATCTCAAGAGCTGGATCAAAAGGAAAAGATAAGCTAAGTTCACCAAGAGGTAGATAGGCCTCTGTCCAACCTCCAAGTAACTTGTCTTCTAAGATTTTTTCGGCTTCTTGATAGTCTTGGTTTAAAGTTGCTTCTTTAGCTTGTTCATAAGCAGTTGCATCATTGACAAGATGAAGATCACGAGGGTAGCCTGACCAAAGTGTATCGTCATTAAGCTGAAAACATGTTTTATAAATACCACCGTCTACCATAGCACCTAAATGGCCATTCCCGAGAGGAAGTGAATGAGTCCATATAGGAGAAGGTTGTTTGTACCAAAGTTTAAGTGTGTTCATCTGTTATGACCCCTTTAAGAAGTATAATAAAATATAAAAATATAGTTGTTCATAAATTTATAAGATAAAGATAGAGCATCTTATACTCCTCAAATTATTTTTAACTATAGAGGTTTCAAAATAATTTAAGGAGTGAAGAATAGCTATTTAAATATTATCCAAGGATAGCATGATCGATAAATTCGATACTTGGTTCTTTAGTACCATGTTGTTCAAAGATAACAATTTCATTTGCACCTTCTTTAAGTAAGCCACTTGGTACAAATAATGTTTCTTGTGGTCCTATATTCCAGTAACGACCAATATTGAATCCATTAATAACTACAAAACCTTTTGTTAAGTTTTCAAATTTAAGGAAAGTATCAGCCACTTCATCTACCATAAGTGTAGCTTGGTAGAAACATGGTTTATCAGTTTCAGAAATACCTTCTTTAAATGCTACATTTGATAAGTCTTTCATATCTAAGTTGTAAACGTCGTATCCAAAAGTAAAGCAGCCGCCTAGAGTAATTCCTTCAGAAACCCCTTTATAATCTTTAAGTCTAGGACCATAGTTAACACGTCCTAAGTTTTCTACAAGTACATCAAGTTGTACACCATCTTTAGGAATAGGGAAGGATAAGTTTTGTTCTTCTCCTCTCATATAAATACCAAGTTCCTTATTGTCTACAAAGATTTGAGCACGGTCTCTTACTTCTAATAATCCAATATGTAATTCTTGACGAGGACCTTCTACATGTTTGCGGTAAAGGATATAACCATAGTCTTGTCCCCAGTGTTCCATGTTGCGTGCATTGGCAGATTCATGTTTTGTAGCTAAATGATCTAAGTTATCGAAAAGTAGCGCTTGTTTTTCAAATTGAACTTTACCATAAGCTTTCTTAGTTGTATTAGCAGGCACTTCATATGGGATTTCGCCGAAGTGTTTTTCAAGGCATTCACGTACTTTAAGATAAGTTTCTGTAATATCACCAGCTTCTGTAAGAAGTGCAGAGTAATCATAGCTTGTTGCTGTAGGTAAGTAACCGCCATCGTTGTCATAGTAGTTTGCCCCATTATAGAAGCCAAAGTTAGTACCACCATGGAACATATAGAAGTTAATATGCGCTTGGTGTTTAATCATATCTTCTAAGACTTCTACAACCTCGTGGCTTGGACGAGTATGGTGTTCCTTGCCCCAGTGGTCAAACCAACCATCCCAGAATTCCATACAAGTTACAGGAAGGTCAGGTTGACGATTTTTAAGTTGAGAGAAGTTCCAGTCAGCTCCAGAACCAAAGTTTACTGTTTTGAATACATCAGGGAGTGTACCACCTGTAAGCATATGGTCAGGGCCACCATCAGATGTGAAAAGAAGTACATCAATACCACGATTGATAAGTCCTTCTTTAATATGGTTCAGATACTTTTTGTCGTCTCCATAACTACCATATTCATTTTCAACTTGAACAGCGATTACTGAGCCACCTCTTGTAGATTGGAAGCGTGCAATACGAGGGATAAGTTCATCAAACCAATCGTCTACATGTTTTAAATACATTTCATCATAGCAGCGAAGTACCATATTACGGTCTTGGAGTAACCAAGCAGGAAGCCCACCAAAGTCCCATTCAGAACAAATATATGGACCTGGACGTAAAATAACAGCAATTTCAAGTTCATTTGCAAGTTCTAAAAAGTATTCAAGATCAAAGTGACCATCAAATACAAATTCCCCTTTATTAGGTTCATGAAGATTCCAAGGAATATAAGTTTCCACAGCGTTAAAACCGCAAGCTTTGAGTTTGAGTAAACGGTCTTTGTAATCAGATTTGAGTAATCTAAAGTAGTGTATGGCACCACTGATAATAGGTTGTTCTTGGTTTGTTAATGATAGCATAAGTAATCCTTTCTGTGTGTCAAGTTAAATTAGTAAAAAGTTAAGTGATTTTTACTGCATAAAAAATAACTTTAACTAGATGTTTTTTAGTTAATTATAGTATAATATAAACAAAAGTATATTGTAAATTTTATTTTACAATTATTTTTGTGAAATTTTTATAACAACATGGTAGACCTACATAGATGATGACAGTAAAAAAATACTAAAAATACAGATAGGAGAAAGTAAAGATGGGAGTAAACAGTTTGGAAGTTTCACAAATGGAACTACAAGTAGCACTTACACACTGCATTAAACAGACGGAAAATGCTATGAGTAGCCTAGGGAAACAATTCAAAAAATGTGTAAGCCATAATGGATTTTATGAAGGAGGAGGAAATTATGATTGGACTGAAGGTTTTTATACCGGGGAACTTTGGTTAGCTTATGAAATGACAGGTGAAGAGAAATTTAAGGTTTTAGCACTTGATCATGTAGACAGTTTTCTTGAAAGAATAGAAAAGCGTATAGGTGTAGATCACCACGATATGGGATTTTTATATTCTTTATCTTGTGTAGCAGCTTATAAGTTAGTGGGATCAGAAGCGGGAAAGCAGGCAGCCCTTCTTGCAGCAGATAATTTGATAAGTAGATTCCATGAAAAAGGGGAATTCATTCAGGCTTGGGGAACACTTGGTGCACCAGATAACTACAGGCTCATTATTGATTGTCTACTTAACTTGCCATTGTTATATTGGGCAACAGAAGTAACAGAAGACAAAAAGTATGAAGAGATTGCCAGAAAACATATTCAAACTTGTCTTAAACATATTGTAAGAGAAGATCATTCAACTTATCATACCTACTACTTTGATCCTGAAACAGGGGATGGAGTAAGAGGGGTTACAGCGCAAGGCTATAGAAATGGATCAGCTTGGGCAAGAGGGCAAGCATGGGGCGTTTATGGCCTAGCTCTAAGCTACAAATACATAAAAGATGAAAGTTATATTGAACTTTTTAGAAAGGTAACAGATTTCTTTATTCAACACTTACCAGAAGATTTAGTGCCTTACTGGGATTTTGACTTTACAGATGGCAGTAATGAGCCAAGAGACTCATCTTCAGCAGCAATTGCTGTATGCGGTATGCTAGAAATGAGCAAGTATCTAGAACCAGAAGCAGCGCTTTATTATCAATCCACTGCAAAGAAAATCTTAAAATCTTTAATCGATAATTATTCAGTAAAGGATACTAAGATTTCTAACGGGCAACTTTTGCATGGAACTTATGCAAAACAATCTCCTTATAATACGGTACAAGATAATGGTGTAGATGAGTGTAATGTATGGGGAGATTATTATTATGTAGAAGCTATAGTAAGACTATTAAAAGACTGGAAGTCGTATTGGTAGAAGGGGGCAAGACTTTGAAATATTTTTATGACATGCCATGGTATGTAGAAGAAGCCTTTGTAAAAAGAGGGGTTAAGGAAGAAGGCTTGCTTTACTGTGCTAAGGCAGACTTAGATGAAGAAGGTTGTTATATAGATGTACATCTTACTTTTGACAAAGATCAGCTGTATATCTTAAAGGGTTATGAAAAGATAGATGTAGAACAATTTGAAGTAGAATCTTATGAAGAAATACCATTAGACAAAATAGAAGATTTAAGTATTTATCGCTATAGTACAACAGCTATTTTGCTTATGACTACAAAAGAGGGGGAAAGACCTCTTGTAAGATTCTCATTAGGGATGAGTGACGTCTTTGACAAGTTTAAAGAACGCTTATTAAAAACAAAAAATAAAGAAACAATTGATGATACGTTACTTGAAGAGATACAAACGCACTGTCCATTATGCCATACAAGATACCCAAATCAAGAGCGTAAAGTATGTCCGAATTGTATGGATAAGCAAACAACTTTTAAAAGGTTACTTAAAAAGTACCTTAACTACAAAAAAGAATTTATAACTGTTATGGTTATGATTACATTGAGTACTATCTTTAACTTAATTGCACCATACTTTAGTACACGCCTTTTATATGATGAGGTACTTACAGAAGGTGGAGGCTGGTATGGAAAGGTAACATTGATTGTTATCTTAATTGCACTAGTTAAATTGATCGGTGTTATTTTATCCATGGTATATGGACTCATTTTAGCACACATTACACCAAAGATTACAAGAGATATTAAAGTAGAGATTTTTTCTAAGTTGCAAACATTACCTGTAGCATTCTTTTCTAGTAAACAAACAGGTTCTCTTATGACAAGAGTTGAAAATGATGCCATGAACATTTATTGGTTTTTCGTAGATGTATTGCCTTATGGGATTGTAAGCTTTGTAACCATAGTAGGGCTACTTGGTATTATGCTATGGATTAGTGTAGAGATTACCCTTGTTATGTTTGGATCAGTTATTTTGATTACAATGATTCTAAAGAACTTTAGAAAAAAACAAAGAAAATTATGGCGCAGAAGACACCGTGCTGTTAAGGGAACACAAGCCGTTGTAAGTGAATCCTTAAATGGGCAACGTGTAGTCAAAGCCTTTGCTAAGGAACATGAAGAAGTAAGAAGATATGATGAAAAGAATAAAGAGTTTTATCATGTAAGCTATCAAATAGGGGATCGCACAGCTTATATGATGCCTAAGGTACGTTTGATTTATAGATTTTCAAACGTAGCAGTATTAGCTATTGGTGCATTTTCAATTATTTTTGGAAGTTTAACATTAGGTAGCTTATACATACTCTTTTCCTATACAGGGATGATTGAAAGCTCAGTCATGTTCTTTGCAAATATTGGGAATAGATGGTCTAACTGTATGGATGCAGCATCTAGAATGTTTGAGATCATTGATACAGTGCCAACTGTGACAGAGAGTGAACATCCTGTACCTTTAGAAGAAATTCGTGAATCCGTAGAGCTTAAAGAAGTAAGTTTTGAGTATGAAGTA
Source organism: Holtiella tumoricola (assembly GCF_027857615.1). Classification (NCBI taxonomy): domain Bacteria; kingdom Bacillati; phylum Bacillota; class Clostridia; order Lachnospirales; family Cellulosilyticaceae; genus Holtiella; species Holtiella tumoricola. The sequence continues at coordinate 11,383 of NZ_JAQIFT010000008.1, read as the reverse complement.
GGTCGCCCTATTATTAAAGATATTTCACTTCGTGTAAAAGCAGGTCAAATGTTTGGGATTGTAGGAAAGACCGGTGCTGGTAAATCAACTATTATCCATCTCATTTCACGTCTTTACGATCCAACAAACGGTGAAATCTTAATAGATGGTGTAAATGTTAAAGAGATTAAAAATCATGATTTAAGAAAACATGTAGGTATTGTTTCTCAAGAAACCTATTTATTTGTAGGAACTATAGCAGATAATATCCGTTATGCAAATCCAGATTCAACTATGGATCAAGTTATTGAAGCGGCTAAGGCAGCTTATGCTCATGAATTTATTATTAAGCTTCCAGATGCCTATGACACCATTATTGGGGCAGGAGGTGTTGGGTTATCTGGTGGAGAAAGACAACGTTTATCCATTGCTCGGGCAATCTTGCAGAAGCCTTCACTGCTTATTTTAGATGAAGCGACTTCAGCTATGGATACGCAAACAGAGAGAAAGATTCAAGAAGCAATTGATGAATTAAAAGAAGGCTGTACAATTATTGCCATTGCACATAGACTTTCAACCTTAAGAGATGCAGACCAACTGGCAGTTATAGAAGATGGGAAGCTTCTAGAACAAGGTACACATGAGGAACTCATTGAACAAAAGGATAAATATTATGACTTATACCAGCTTCAAGCAGAAGCAATCAAATTTATGGAAGAAGGACAGATAAGCGTATGATTCAAATAGAAAAGATGCCAAGTGGATTTTTGAAGGTTATAAAAGATGGGGAAACTTATGAAAAAGTCAATGTTGTAAGACTGTTTCCTTATCAATATGAGAAAAAATATATTGCATTGTTAGACCAAGAGAATAAAGAAATTACAATTTTAAAGGATCTCAATGACTTAAAAGAAGAAGAACGTACTTTGCTTTTAGACTACTTAAGCTACAAATACTACATGCCAGAAATCACAAAAGTAAATCAAGTAAAAGAAAAGATGGGCTTCTTATATGTAGACCTTGATACAACAGCAGGAAAAAAAGAAGTATGTATTGCAGACTTTGTAAGTAATATCCGTTTAATTAAAAATAAGATTTTAAGTATTACAGATGTAGAAGGAAATAAATATCGCATTAGTGATTTCAATACATTAGACCAATTGAGTAAACAGAAGTTAGACGTATTTTTATAATCTAATAAGTTTAGAGGGAGAAAATCTATGAGACTGAAATTTGAACTTCCCATAGAGGTAAGCCGTGAAGTAGAAGGGGACATTCTCTATGCCCTTCCTTTTGACCTGAGTTTTGATGGCAAAAGTGAGGAAGGTAATGTTGTTATAACTAAAAGTCTATTTTATATTTTTAAAAATAAAGTGTTAGAGGCAAGTTATCCATTAGAAAAACTACAAGATTGTGAAGCAAAGCAACTTGTAGGAAGTGGATTGTTTAGTGCAAAAATAGATGAAGAAGAACAGATGATTTGTGGTTTTAAACCGAAATGGTTTAAGCGCTATGTTGAACTTGCGAAGCTTATCAATTATTACCACAAGACAGGTGAGCACAGCACTTATGAAGAAGAGCAAGAAGAATATATCTGTCCGAAATGTGGTTTCCCACTTTTAAATGGGAGTAAGACATGTTTTAAATGTCAAAGTAAAACAAAAGTACTGAGAAAGATTTTTGCAATTGGTAAAGATTATAAGAAGGTCTTTTTATATACCTTACTTGGAACACTTGTAATGGAAGTGCTTTGGATTGTTAATCCGTACATATTACGTGTCATCATTGATGATTATATTGTACCAAAGAATCAAAATGTGCCACATCTTTTGATACTATTAGCTGTTTATTTAACTGTATTTGCAACCATTACTTGGTTTGAACGCTTTGTTATGAAGTGGACCAATCTTCTTTCAAATAGTATTTCAAGAGATTTACGTAATCAAGTATTTGTAAAGATTCAAGAGCTTTCATTAAGTACAGTATCTAACCGTACACCAGGGGAGTTAATGAATCGTATTAATAGTGATACAGAGAAAATACAAGAGTTTATTTCAAACTATGGGCGAGATGCCATTAATCGTATCTTTTCCTTGATTGTATTAAGTATTCTACTCTTTGTGATGGATTATCGTTTAGCACTTATGGTATTAGTACCCCTTCCACCTGTTTTATATGCAGTTACAAAAATGCAGGATAAGATGGGACTTAGATATTGGAAACAATGGCGTAAACATGAAAAGGCAAGTAGTGCACTCCATGATATTTTAAGTGGTATTCGTGTTGTAAAAGCCTACGGAAATGAAGAAATTGAAATTAAGAAATATACGGAAAATGTAGACCAAGTTAAAGATGCCATGATTAATGCAGAAACACTTTGGTCTAAGTTTTATCCTTACATAGGATACTTAATGGGACTTGGAGAGTTTTTAGTTCTATGGATGGGTGGTTACTTAGTATTAGGTGGAAAAATGCAACTGGGGCAACTGATTCAGTATACAACTTATATTACTATGATTTATGTACCTCTAAGATGGGCGATTCAACTTCCAAGGGTATTTGCAGATGTATTTGTAAGTGCAGGGAAAGTCTTTGAACTTCTAGATGAAGAATGTGAGATGGAAGAGATTGATGAACCTATTAAAAAGGAAATCATAGGAGATGTAGTTTTCCAAGATGTAAGTTTTGGTTATAAAGTTTATGAACCAGTACTCAAAGATGTATCCTTTGAAGTTAAGGCAGGAGAAATGATAGGGATTGTAGGGCATTCAGGAGCCGGTAAGTCAACGCTTATTAACTTATTAATGCGCTTGTATGATGTAGCAGATGGCAAGATTACAATTGATGGTATAGATATTAGAAGTTACTCGACACAGGCTCTAAGAAGTCAGATCGGTGTTGTACTTCAAGAGACATTCCTCTTTGAAGGAACGATTATAGATAATCTCCGTTATGCTAAACCAGATGCAACACTTGATGAAATTATAGAAGCAGCTAAAGTTGCCAATGCACATGAGTTCATTGTTAAGCTACCAGATGCTTACCATACAGTAATTGGTGAAAAAGGCCATACTCTATCAGGTGGAGAAAGGCAACGCGTTGCTATTGCTAGAGCTGTACTTCATAATCCAAAGATTTTAATTTTAGATGAGGCAACTTCAGCACTAGATACAGAGACAGAAAAGAAAATTCAAGAAGCATTAGAAAGACTTAAACAAGGTAAAACAACCTTTGCTATAGCTCATAGGCTTTCTACTTTGCAAAAGGCCAATAGACTTCTTGTTATTGATAAAGGAACATTTGCTGAAATGGGAACACATGAAGAATTATTAGAGAAAAAAGGTATTTACTACAACTTAGTTATGGCTCAAAAACAAACTACACATATGAAGCAATAAGAGGTGGGGTATGCAAACATATATTGGAGAAGGTTTAGATGAAATTGTAAGTTATTGTAAGATGTACTGTGAAGAGGAAAGTATCTTAGCTTTGAAAGTTGCAAAAGATGTACTTGGTCATAGATTCTTGTTTGAAAGCAAGTGGGAAATGGAGAGAACTTATGACGCTGTAACCTTTGAAGGAGATAATATAGGATGGGATTTAGTACCTTTTGGAGATCCAGAGTGGATGTATGCTATGAATCGCCATCGTTACTTTGTTTCACTAGCACAAGCTTATGCTCTAACAGAAAAAGAAGAGTACGTCAGTGAAGGTATTAGACTTTTGATGCATTGGATAGAACATCAACCTTTGACAGATCAAAGTCAATATACTACTTGGCGTACAATAGAGACAGGATTACGCTGTGAAAATTGGATAAAAGCTTATGAGATTTTTAGCACAAGTCCACAGTGGAATGAGGAAGTTACTATTGCTTTAAAAGAAAGTTTAAAACATCATTGTGAGCATATTTTAGCTCACAATGATGACTTTAGAAGATTGAGTAACTGGGGCGTTATAGAAAATCATGGACTATTTGTAGCTGGTGTATTTCTGGGGAATGACCATTATGTTCAAGTAGCCAAAGAACGTCTTTATAAAGCGGTACAGCTCCAAGTTCTAGATGATGGATTACATTGGGAGCAATCACAGCTTTATCACAACGAAGTTTTAAGAGCACTTGTAGATGTAGGGATATGTGCAAAAAACAATGGGATTACATTAGCCCCTCATTATCATCAAGTAGTTAATAAAATGCTAGAAGCACATATCTATATGACTAAGCCTAATCATATCCAATTAGCAAATGGAGATAGTGATGCTATGGATTTAAGGGATATATTGGTAAGAGGTGCTTACTTATATGAAAATCCTATTTATAAAGCATTAGGCTATGAAAAGGTAGATTTTGAAAGTATTTGGGATATAGGTATGCAAGGTGTAAAGGTATATGACAACCTAGAAAGCTATTATCCAGAAATTTGTTCAAAAGCTTTAAGAGAAAGTGGCAACTATTGTATGCGTCATACTTGGGATGAGGACAGTATTTATGTTCATTTTAAGTGTGGCAATCTAGGTGGAGGACATGGGCATGTAGATTTACTTCATGTAGATGTGGCTTATTTAGGAGAAGATGTCTTAAAGGATCAAGGACGTTATACTTATACAGACTCTAAAGAACGCTATAGCTTAAAAAGTGCGACAGCACACAATACAGTTGTGGTAGATGGCGTCCCATTTACTAAAATTATTGATACATGGGGCTATGGTAAAGTAGCACCTCATGTACAAAGAGAGTTTGTGAATCATGAACTTTATGATTATGTAGAAGGAGCACATCTAGGATATATGGATCTAGATGATCCTGTATTTATCAATCGTAAAGTAATTGTGATTAAGCCCAATATTGTTGTATTAGTCGATGAGTTTACTGCAAAAGAAGAGCATACTTATGAACAGTATTTTCATTTTGGAGAGGGTCATTTAGAAGTTGGGGAAGCAGTTACCTTCAAAGGAAATAATGTAAAGGCAAACTTATATCATTTACAGCCAATAGATAAAAAAGTAATAAAGGGGATAACCTCCAAGACGTATAATCAACTTCAAGCTCAACAAGTCCTTCAGACCACATTAAAGCATAAGGGAAGTGGAAGTATTATAACCGTTATGATTTTAGGAGATGTTCATAAGGAAAGTAGAGAGCAAGTAGAATATGTTCCTGTTTATACAGAGGGTAAAAAAGTACCAAATGGGCAGCATCTAGAGGCAATTAGAATTACTTATGAAAATGAAAAATATACCCTTGTTATTAAACATGACGAGACTTATAGACGTCTTTTTGTTGTAGAAGGGCAAGATGTTTATGGTAGAGTGACACTCATTAAGCAAACAGAAGATCAAACTAAAGTACATACCATTGTTGGATAAAGCTAGAGGAGGCAAATACATGCAAGTTATTGATGGCTTGGTAAGTCGTGTTCTAGGAGAAAGTGCAGCAGAGCAATTTGTGATAAGACTAGAAGATAGAAAAACACAAACAGATTACTTTGAGCTAAGTAGTAAGGATAATAAAATAGTGGTCATAGCTTCAACAGCATTAGCAGCTGCATCGGGAGTACATTGGTATTTAAAGCATTATTTAAAGATCAATTTAACTTGGTGTGGGTGTCAAAAGAAGATTGAAGGGGAATGGCCAACTTTACAAGAAACGATTTACAAGCAAACACCTTATACCTATAAGTACTATATGAATTACTGTACATATGGCTATTCCATGGCTTTTTGGGACTGGGATAGATGGGAAAAGGAACTGGATTGGATGGCTCTAAATGGTATCAATCTAGCGCTCAGCTTAGTAGGACATGAGGGAGTTTGGAGACAAACACTGATAGAACTTGGTTATAGTAATGAAGAAGCTAAAGCATTTATATGTGGTCCAGCCTTCTTGCCATGGCAATGGATGCAAAATATTGAAGGCTGGGGAAGTGACTATACAGATGAATGGTTCGAAAGACGTGTAGCATTAGCTAAGAAAATTCATATACGTATGCAAGAACTTGGGATTATACCTGCTATGCAAGGATACAGTGGAATGATTCCTAGAAATTTTAAAGAACGTTATGAAGATGTAAATACATTGCAACAAGGTTTTTGGTGTGATTTAAATAGACCAGATTTACTCATTCCAGGTACGCCTATGTTTGATAAAGTAGCAGATATTTTCTATGCTAAACAACAAGAAATCTTTGGTGTAGAGAGTCCGTTTTACTGTACTGACCCATTCCATGAAGGGGGCAATAGAGACGGATTAGATGTAGGACATTGTATCAAGATGATTCAAGATAAAATGTTACAACATGACCCACAAGCAATTTGGATTATTCAGGGCTGGGGTGGCAACCCAGATGATGTAACAGTAGAGGCATTAGATCCAAGTCATACTCTCATTTTAGACCTATGGTGCGAAGCAAACCCAACATGGAAAGAGAGAAAAGCTTATAAAGGCATACCATGGTTATGGTGCGTACTTGGTAACTTTGGAGGTAAAAATGGTCTCTATGGTAACTTGCAAGCTACTGCTAATGGTCATATTGATGCCTATCATAATGAAGAAGCAGGTAAGATGCTTGGAATAGGCATGACCATGGAAGGCATCGATAATAATTCGGTAGTATGGGATTTACTTTTAGATACCAGCTGGAACCAAGAGAAGGTTGTACTAGAAGAGTGGATAGAAAACTATATTTTAAGAAGATATGGTAAGGCATCAGAGGCTAGTAAAGCAGCTTGGAAAGTTTTAAGAGAAAGTATCTACAATTGTACAAGAAGGCAAGAAGGTGGCGTAGAAAGTATCTTCTGTGGCAGACCGAGATTAGATATTGAGAACGTTTCAACTTGGGGGCCTAAGTCTTATTACTATGACCAACAAGCTATGGTTAAGGCAAGCAAGTACTTGTTTGTAGACTATGAAATATTGAAGGATTCAGAAGGTTACTTATATGATATTGTAGATGTGACAAGACAAGCGTTATCTGATATTGGAAGATTTCAATATGAAAAATGGGTTCAAACTTATCAAAATAAAGAACTTGAAACCTTTAAAAGAGAAAGTCAAACATTTTTAGAGATGGTAGTGAAGATGGATGAATTACTAAGTGCTCATCCAGACTTTTTACTGGGAACTTATCTAGAACAGGCAAGAGCATTAGGTGGGACAGAAAAAGAAAAAGATTATTTAGAATGGAATGCTAGAACCATTATTACTCTATGGGCTAATGAGAAAGGATCGGTACTTTTACGTGATTATTCTCATCGTCAATGGGGCGGGCTCACAAAAGATTTCTATGCAAAAAGATGGGCACTTTATTTTAAGGCATTAGAAGAAGCACTTGAATCAAATACAATGTTAGAAGAGATTGACTGGTATAAGTTGGAACAAACATGGACAGTAGGTCATAATACTTATCCAACTGAACCACAAGGCAATTTGAAAGAAATTATTAAATATATTCAAGACATTTATTTTTAAGTGAATACTTATTTTGAGTAATTAATAGATTAATTTTTTAAACACTACGAAGCGTAAAAGCACATGGAGGATAGTGAGTGAAATGATTAAATTAACAGCAAATGGGATACTCGAAAGCATTACTTGGAAAGATACAACCATTCAATTTAGAGAAGATGGGTATAGAGGGCCAGCGCTTCTCATATGGCCTCATCAAAAAGAATCTGAGCCAACCTATATTATTGTAAATAAAGTAAGTGATTATAAGTTTGTAGGGAAATATGGTAAGGTGGACGTAGAACTAAGTTATGTGGAAGAAAATGAAGGGGTAGAAATAAAAGTTGCTCTCACGAATAAAGGAGAAGAAATCTTTGCACCTAAAAAGTGTGAGCTGAGACTAGGCATAGATACTTATATGGTAGGCTACCCAGAGTGGAATGATAAATTCTTCTGTACTATGTTACGTACAGAAAAGACTCATACTTGGGGATATATGCGTACACCAGCAGGCAAAGTAGTAGCTATTGCCACAAAAGGTCCAGTCGCATCATGGCATCATTGTTATAGCCGTGCAGATTATGGCGGTTCTACAACAGATACAGGACATCGTATTTATACAATGAGCTTAGACCTCTTGAATAAAGGCCCACTACCTAAACGTCACCCACAAGATTTAGACCACCTTGAACCAGGAGAGACAAAAGTTTTTGAAGTCCTCCTTAAGTTGGTAGAGAGTGAAGTAGAGATTAAACCAGTTGTAGAAGCCTATACACAAGCAGTGTTACCAACTATGGATAAGTACACTTACGAATATGGTGAAAAGCCTTCTATAAGTTGTAAGGGAGAAGTAACCTATACATCTCCTTCAGGGAAAATCTATACAAAAGAACAGATGGAAGCACTTAATGAATACGGTGTATGGCAAGTGGTTGCTTCTTATAATGATAAAGTAAGTGAAGCACTTATTTATGTAAGAAAACCATGGTCTTATTATCTCTATGAAGCACGTAAAGCCACACTGAAGTATGAACAAAAAGCAGGAACACATACAGAAGGATGGTATGGCTTCTTTTCTAGTTTCTTAGCAAGAAAGTATCAAGCAGATACAACGTTAGATAAGCAATTAGAAGAGAAGTTTGAAGAAGTCTTTAGAGTAATGCATGATATGGAGCAAATGGTACCAGTAGGTGCAGCAGAGCCAGGACGTATTCAAAATACGGCACTGATGATTAGCCTTTTAACAGATGCTTATGAGGCTACTCAAAATATAATGTACTTAGAACGTGGAGCAAGACTAGCAGAACACGTTATGAAGTATCAAAGTGCAGATGGTGCTTACCGATGCGGGTATGGGGTGCATTATACTTGTGTGATCTATATTGCTAAGAGCCTTATAGAACTTTACCAAGTAGAAAGACAAATAAAAGAAGATTACTGGCAAGACCTAGCAGATAAACATTATATAAGTATTAAGCGTGCAATAGATGAACTACGAGATTCTAGAGATGATATTCAAACAGAAGGAGAAATGACTTTTGAAGATGGTATGATTTCTTGTAGTAGTCTACAACTTGGACTTTTTGCATTAATGCAAGAAGACCAAAAGGCTAGAGCTGGATATGAAGAAGCAGCACGTTATATGTTAGAAAAACACAAGTGCCTAGAATTACAGCAAATACCAGACTGCCGTATGCGTGGTGCAACCCTTAGATTCTGGGAAACCATGTATGATGTTATGATTCCACAAAATATGATGACAAGTCCACATGGCTGGACATCATGGAAGACTTATGCAACCTATTACTTATATCGTCTAACAGGAGACAAGGCGTATCTTAAAGATACAATGGATACATTAGGCGCAAGTATGCAAGTAATTGATATTGAAACAGGAGAGTTAAGATGGGCTTTCATTGTGGACCCTTATGTGGAAGCACAAATCTTTGTCCCAAATGAGGAAGTGCCAGGGCAAGGCAAGTTGGTGTCTAAAGTAGTAGGAGAAGAGTATATCTCTATGGTATCAGATTGGTGGAAGTGTGACCAAGAACAAGTAACCCATTGCTATGCTTTTCCAAATCGTGGAGAACAAGAGGGGCGTTATAAAGGTGGTGCTTGTGATAATGATGTACATGAGCATTTTAAATGTTTAGAGGAAGTAGCGCTTACAAAAGCTTATGTTCACCAAGATCAAGAGGAACTCTTAAACTATAACTGCAAAGTAGCTCAAACAGCTGAGGGGATGTTTATTACTCCGAGTGAAGATCTAGTAGAAGAAATCGTTATCTCTATAAATGGACCTTGTACAGTACATATTGAAGGATGGGATAAAACACAGTACTTAGAAGCAGGTATGCATAGTATTCTAAGATAGTTTAAATAAAAAATCTAGTAAAGAAGAGAGAAGAGAGGGATTTAAGATGAAGAAGCCTAATATCGTTGTTATTATTTCAGATGACCATGGACATTGGTCTTTAGGATGTGCAGGAAACAAAGAACTTAAAACACCAAACTTGGACCGTATTGCCTATGAAGGTGTAAGATTTGAAAACTTCTTTTGTGCATCACCAGTTTGCTCTCCAGCAAGAGCTTCATTCTTTACAGGTAAGATTCCATCACAACATGGTGTACATGACTGGATTAGTAAAGGCCATGCTAATGAATCAGACGCTAGTGAAGGACTTTTAAAGGAGATGTACAAAGAACAAGTTGAACCAAAGTTTGGATGGATTACACAGCAGCTAAAGGGTGACCGTGGGGTCAACTATTTAGAAGGGCATACTTGTTTTACAGAAGTATTAGCTAAGGAAGGTTATACTTGTGGCTTAAGTGGGAAATGGCATTTAGGAGATAGTGGACATGCACAAGCAGGGTTTAGCTATTGGCAAACCATAGCACTTGGTGGAGACCATTATTATAATTCTGCAGTACTAGTAGATGGGAAGTTTGATATCTTGCCAGAAGGTAAATATTTAACAGACCACATTACAGATAAAGCTTTAGATTTTTTACATATGCAAGAAGGTAAAGATGAGCCATTTTATTTAAGTGTGCATTATACAGCACCTCATGCACCTTTTGATAGACATGAACATCCAGAAGAATTTTACAGTATGTATGAAAATTGTCCATGTGAATCAGTAGAAGATGAAGAAGGCCATCCATGGAGTGGATATAAAGGACATACAAAAGAGCAGATGAAGAAAGTAAAAGAATTCTGCTTAAAAGGTTACTATGCTGCCATATCTGCAATGGATAAGGGGATAGGAGATATTCTTGACTATCTTGATGCACAAGGCTTAGCAGATGATACCATTGTTTTCTTTACAGGGGATAATGGTATGAGTGTAGGTCAGCATGGGATTATCGGAAAGGGTAATGGAACATACCCACTTAATATGTATGACAGTGCAGTAAAGGTGCCAGGGCTAATCAGATATCCAAAAGGGATTAAGGCTGGGCAAGTGAAGAAAGAACTTGTAAGCCATTATGATGTTGTACCAACACTATTAGACTACTTACAAGTAGACCATAATATTGATATATCTGCTTTGCCTGGGAAAAGTTTCTTACCAATTCTAAAAAGTGAAGAGCCAGTAGATCAAGGTGAAATTGTTATTATGGATGAATACGGTCCAACCCGTATGATTCGTACTGAGGAATGGAAATACATTCACCGTTATCCATATGGAGAACATGAACTTTATGATTTAGTCAATGATCCAGGTGAAAAAGTAAATCTTGTAGATCACCCAGATTATCAAGACAAAAAAGAAGAACTCTTTGCACGTCTAGAGGGATGGTACTATAAATATGTAGATCCACGAGTAGATGGCAAAGCAGAGCCAGTCAAAGGGTTAGGGCAAATTGGACGTTGTGGTATTTATAAAGAAGGTAAGACAGTATTTATTCAGCAATAAATAGGCAAACTAGAACAAGCTCACTTTAGGTGAGCTTGTT
>NZ_JAQIFT010000007.1:0-75472 GCF_027857615.1 Holtiella tumoricola | reverse complement strand
TCGGCTACACCTTTAATACAACCTTCATCTTCTAATGCATCCCAAGCATCTTCTAAATCATCCATAAGTCCTTGAATATCTTCAATAAGATCATAAACTTCATTTGCTAATGTTCTGCAGTTTCTTCTTTGCCCACCATTACATCCACATCCACAATTACAACATGCCATATTAAAATCCCTCCTAAAGCTTATTTACATTTATATCATATGTATAAAAAGACAAAGTGTGACATATTAGTCCAGAAATATCATTCTTTTTCATTATCAGTAGTTGTACTTTTCCACATAAAAAAGCAGTGGAGTAATTTCCACTGCTTTCCCTTTAATCTATTGATTTAGCATACCCATTAAAACCTTTTCTGGTGTAATTGGAAGTGATGTAACATAAACATTTGAAGCATTATATACAGCATGTGCTATAGCTGGAGATGGTGTATTGATTACAACCTCTCCTATTGATTTTGCTCCAAATGGACCTGTTGGTTCATAGCTACTTTCAAAGTCTACACGAATATTTCCTACATCAAGACGTGTTGGAATTTTATACTGCATAAAGTTATTGTTCATCATCTTACCTTGTGCATTGTACCTCACATCTTCATACATAGCCATACCAATACCTTGTGCAATACCACCTTCAGCCTGTATTCTTGCTAGATTTTTATTAATAACTGTTCCACAGTCTACAACACCTACATAATCAATTAACTCTATCTTTCCTGTTTGCTTATCTAATTCAAGTTCCACAAAACCTGCCATAAATGGTGGTGGTGAACTTTGACTTGTATGAGCAGTTGTAACAGATATATAATCACACTCTCCACCTACTACTTGCTGTGCACCAAGTTGGTCTAAAGTCAGTACTTTATCACCATCTATTGTCTCAAATAAGTAACCATCAAATGTAATATCATCTTTTGATACTTGTAAAAACGTAGCCGCTGCTACAAGCATTTTATCTCTTAGCATTTCACTTGCTTTTATAACCGACATACCCGTTAAATAAGTTGTACGAGATGCATAAGAACCTGGATCAAATGGTGAATAGTCTGTATCAACGCCTGGTACTATAATACGTTCCACATTACAATCTAAAACTTCTGCTGCAATCTGAGCAAGGATTGTATCACAACCCGTTCCCATATCTGTTGCACCTATCATAAGTGTGTAGAAACCATCATCATTAAGTCGCATTTCTACTGCTGATACATCTAGATTTGCAAGTGCTGATCCTTGCATAGTCATCGCTACACCTACTGAACGTACTTTATCTTTACTGACTTCTTTACTTGGATATTTTTCTTCCCATCCAATTAACTCGCGTCCTTTTTCAAGACACTCTTTAAGTTTTGTGCTCTTAAGTTCTTCGCCATAGTAAGCTGGCATGATTTCTCCAACTTCACCAATATTCTTAAGACGAAGTTCTACTGGGTCCATTCCCAATTTTTCTGCTAATTGGTTGACTGTACTTTCAACTGCAAAAGTTCCTTGAGTAGCCCCATATCCTCTAAAGGCACCACCACCCATTGTATTGGTATAAACAACATCATAATCAAAAAGATATGCCTTTGCTTTATTATAAAGTGGCATTGTTTTATGTGCTACAAGCCCAATAGTTGTAGATGCATGCTCACCATATGCCCCTGCATTAGAAAGGGTATAAATTTGAATCCCTTTAATATTCCCTTCTTTATCACTACCTATTTTAACTTTAATTTTCATTTCATGGCGGCTATTAGATGCTCTAAAACACTCTTCTCTTGTAAAAACAATTCCTGCTGGCTTACCTGTTTTCATTGTTACAAATGCAGCAAACATTTCACTTGCAGCAGTTTGCTTTGCACCAAATCCACCTCCAATACGAGGCTTAATAATACGTACTTTAGATTTTGGCATTTCTAATGCACGTGATAAAATATGTCTTAAATGGAATGGAATTTGTGTACTACTTACAACTGTTAATCTGTTTTGGTGATCTAAGTAAGTATATGTTTTAAAAGGTTCCATCATTGCTTGAGCATTGGCTTTTGTATGATAAGTTTCTTCTACGATAACATCACTTTCTGACCATGCAGCTTCAATATCTCCATGTCCAAAATGTCCTGAAGAACAAATATTACGTTTAACTTCATTACCTATATCAAAGTTTAAAGAATAGTTATCTTCTGGATGGATTACCGAAGGATGATCAATAGATTTTTCCATATCTAATACAGGTTCCATTTTTTCATATTCTACTTTAATAATACGAAGTGCTTTATCTACTGCTTTTTCACTTGTTCCAGCAATAATTGCTACAGGATCTCCTACATATCTTACATATTCATCTAAAATAAGACGATCATATGGACTAGGCTCTGGATATGTTTGCCCTGCTAAAGTAAATCTTGTTTGAGGTACATCTTCATATGTATAAATAGCTTCAATTCCTGGCACTTTTAAAGCGATTTGCTTATTAATACTTTTAATTTTTGCATAGGCATGAGGGCTTCTTAATATTTTTACAACTAAACATTCCTTTGGCATTAAATCTTCTGTATAAACAGGCTTACCTGTTAATAAAGCCATTGCATCTACTTTTACAACCTTTTGATTGACTACCTTCATATTTATGCCTCCTCTGAATGCAAGAATTTCTCAACAGCACGCATTTGCCCCATATAACCTGTACAACGGCATAAGTTTCCTGCTAAATAATGTTTAATCTCATCTACTGTTGGATTAACTAATTCTTTTTTCATTGCTAATACGTTCATAATAAAGCCTGGGCTACAGTAACCACATTGTTCTGCACCCTCATTAGCCATAAATTCTGCAAATACTTTAACTTCTTCTTCAAGCCCTTCTAATGTTGTCACCTTTCTTCCATTTGCACGTGCTGCTAATGTTGAGCAAGATAAAACAGGTACTTCATCTAACCACACTGTACATAAGCCACAATTAGCTGTATCACAACCACGTTTTACACTGTAATAACCTTCACTACGCAAGAAATCAATAAGGAGTAAATCACTTTCAATTTCTCTTTCATGTACTTTATTATTAATCCATACTTTTATTTTCATGATGCTCTCCTCACTTATGCTCTAATCTCATCTATAGCTCTTTTAACTAATGCTTGTGCTAACTGTTTGCGATAAGCTTCACCTGCTCGTAAGTTAGTCCCAAAATCTAACTCCTCTACAACCTTTTGTGCAGCCGCCTCAATTGTAGATTCTGTTAAACCACCTTGTAATAAAGCTTCTGCTTCATAGGCACGTTTTGCTTTATGAGGTCTTGCCCCTACCGAAATTTTTACGCCTTCATCAGCCTGACTTACAGCTACTGCAAGTACTGGGAAATCTGTTGCACTATTGCGCTGAGTATGATAGCTCGCTTTACTATCACTTTTTCGGATCATAACTTTTACAAGTATATCTTTATTTCTCTTTGCATTTACAAAGTCTTCTAAAGGCATAACACCACCTTTGTAAAGTTCCACATAAGTATCTAAAGCAAGCAGTGCTGTTAATACATCTGAAAAACCAAATCTTCCAAATACACTTCCACCTATAGTTGCAACATTTCTAAATTGTGTTCCTACAATGTCCTTAACACAATTTGCTACAATACCATCAAAATGCTCTTGTAAAAGCCTACTTGTTTCTACCTGTCTTAGGCTTGTCATACATCCGATTTCAATGTATTCATCTGTTTCTGTAATTTGGTCAAGTCCAAGTTTAGATAAATCAATAGCAGTATGTACAGCTTGTTTACCCATTTTAAGCCATAGCATGCCCCCTAAAATAACATTTTTCTTGTTGGCTACAAGCGTTTCGTACGCTTCTTCTAAACTAGTTGCTAATAAATACTGGTTAATGGTAATCACGCAAGACTCTCCTTTTATATTAAATCTATTTTTAAAATATTTTAGGCGCTAAAAAAGAGAAAAACTACAGTTTTCTAGCTTCCCTCTATCTATTTTCTTAATTATTTTTTTAAAATCCTATAATAATTTCTCTAATTATTATATTAGAATGTAAACTTACGTAAGTCAATACAATTTCGAACATTTTTCATTTCTATCGACTTTATAGTTCTATTTTTTCTTCATTTTATATAGAACCACTTATTTTTTCAAAAAAAATGTTCGGAATTCTTTTATTATATTCTGCTATCATTCTTATCTTTTTTCTAAGATAAATGTATAAAAAAATGTCCATCTATCTCTGTTATTTTTCAACGTATGATAGACGAACATTCTAAGTTTACGACTTTCCATATAGTTTGGAAGTTATTGATTTTATTCACCTTCACATTCATTAATTCTGTAAGCTAATGTCATTAATGAATGTGATAAATGTACATTTTCTACTTGTACGCCGTCTGGTACAAATAAATCTACAGGTGAGAAGTTCCATAAACCTCTTACACCCCATTTAGCCAGATTTTCGGCTGTTTCTTTAACTTTAGTCTTAGGCATTGTCAAAATAGCAATATCTACTTTATGTTCCTTAACGAACTCTTCCATTTTGTCTATATCCAGAACTTCTATTCCACGAATACTCATACCTACAAGTCTTGGATTGACATCAAATAATCCGATTAAATTAAAACCACGCTTTTCAAAGCTTGTATAATTTGCAAGAGCCTGTCCTAAATTCCCTACCCCTACAATAATCATACTATGTGTATTTTCAAGTCCTAATATTTTTCCGATCTCTTTGTGTAAATATTCAACATTATATCCATATCCTTGTTGTCCGAAACCGCCGAAGTTGTTAAGATCCTGCCTAATTTGAGAAGCTGTAACTTTCATTTTTTCACTTAGTTCTCTAGAAGATATTTTAGTTACGCCATTGTCAAGCAATTCTCCTAAATACCTATAGTACCTTGGCAATCTTCTAATTACTGCCATTGAAATCTTTCTCTCTTCAGTCACATCTTTACCTCCTTCTTTTTACTCTTATTCTATAGTATAGCATTTTAGTTTTTTTTTTGTCAATCTACATAGTTCATTCATAGCTTTTATTTTTGTCGTTTTTCTGTTAATATGAAACTACAATAATGAGGAGGTTCACTTATGATTGCTAATTGTCATGGTATTCGTAAGTCTTTTAACGAAGAACTTGTGTTAAAAGATGTTTCATTTCATATAGAAGATACAGAAAAAGTTGCCCTAGTTGGAAATAACGGGGCCGGCAAAACAACTTTATTCCGAATTTTAACTGGGGAACTTCACCCTGATGAAGGTGATCTATTTTTTGCAAAAGGATCCACTATTGGTTACTTAGAACAAAATATGCAGTTTAATTCTACTCATACGGTATATGAGGAATTACTTCATGTATTTGATGAGGTCATTGCATTAGAAGCTAAGCTTCATCAAATGGAAGAAGAAATTTCTCGTACTCATTCTATGGAATTAACCCATACGTACGATGCACTCCGTATAACTTTTGAAGATAAAAAGGGCTATGAATATAAAAGTCTTGTAAAAGGTGTTCTAAAAGGATTAGGCCTTAAAGAAGAAATTTATAATCAACCCATTACCACTTTATCCGGTGGTCAAAAAACACGTGTTGCCCTTGCTAAGCTTCTTTTAGAAGAGCCTAGCCTTCTCCTTCTTGACGAACCAACTAACCATCTTGATATCGCAGCTACAGAATGGTTAGAAAATTACTTAAGAAGTTACAAAGGTGCAGTTCTTGTAATCTCTCATGACCGTTACTTCCTTGATCGTGTTGTAACGAAAGTCGTTCACTTAGAATTTGGTCGTGCTATGGTCTATAATGGCAATTATAGTAACTTTATCATTGAAAGTGAAAAAGTCTATGAAGCAGCTATGCATCAATATGAAAAACAGCAACAAGAAATTGCCAAACAACGTGCTGTTATCGCTAAACTTCGTCAATTTAATCGAGAAAAATCTATCAAACGTGCAAGAAGCCGTGAAAAACTTTTAGATAAAATAGAAGTTATGGACCTACCTACCATAGATGACAAGCCTATGAATCTAGTACTTACACCACGTATTACTAGTGGAAACGATGTCCTCACTGTTAAAGAATTATCTAAGTCATTTGAAGATGGGGCACTCTTTAGCCATATTAACTTTGATATCAAACGCGGTGAGAAGGTTGCTATTGTAGGTCCTAATGGAATTGGTAAAACCACTCTTTTCCGTATGATTATGGGTACAAGCGCTATTACAACTGGAACAGTTACACTTGGCACCAATGTATACATTGGTTACTATGATCAAGAACATGCTACCCTAAATCAACATGCTAGTATTATAGAAGAAATTCAAAATGAGTTTCCTGATCTTACAAATACTGAAATCCGTAACATGTTGGCATCTTTCCTATTTACAGGTGAAGATGTTTTTAAACCTATTCATGCCCTTAGCGGTGGTGAAAAAGGCCGTGTTGCACTTGCTAAGATCATGCTTTCAAAAGCTAACTTCCTCATCCTTGATGAGCCAACTAATCACCTTGATATGATGTCCAAAGAAGTTCTTGAAAATGCACTGAATCAATATGAAGGTACAATCCTTTATGTTTCACACGACCGTTACTTCATCAATCAAACAGCTACTAAAGTTTTAGATATGTCAAAAGATAATATGGCTATGTATTTAGGTGACTACGATTACTTTATGGAAAAGAAAAAAGAACTTTCTACTTCTCATTCAGTAAGTACAAACGCCCCTACTGGCACAAATTTATCTCATCAATCTACAACTACTTCTCCAACAGCTTCTACCAAAGAAGATTGGCAAAAACAAAAGGAATTACAAAATCGGATAAAAAAACTTCAAACAACACTTAAAGATATTGAAAGTCAAATTGAAGTTCAAGAAACTCTCGTTCTAGAATTAGATGAGCAACTTTGTCTAGAAGAAGTCTATACTAACCCTGATAAATCTCGCGAAGTCATGAACAAAAAATCCGAAGTTGAAATATATATTACAGAGCTTTATGCTAACTGGGAGTCTACTTCAGAAGAACTGGAAAGTTTAAACTAAACCAAAAGGGCCATTGCATGACATTGCAAGGCCCTTTTATTATTCATTTGTATTAATATGCATATTGTATTCAACGTTTTTAATATGTTGTCCAACAAGTTTTTCCGCTTTTTCACCATCTCGTTCTTTAAGTGCTAAATAGATAGCTTCATGCTCTTTCCAAGACTCTTTAGCTCTACCTGGTGTAGAAATAGAAGCCTTCCTTGCTTTTTGTACATAATGATGAAAATCCGATAAAATATGGTTAAGCGTCTTACTACGCGTTGCATTATAAATAATATCATGGAACTTATGATCTAACTCTTTTAATTGATTAAACTCATTCTTCTCAACATAAAAAGCTGTAAGTGCTAGAATCTCTTCCATTTGTTTTAAATCTTCTTCTGTAATTTTTGTTGCAGCTTTTCGTGCTGCTAACCCCTCTAACCTTGATCTAATAAGATAAATATCTTCAACATCTTCATCTGTAATCCCTGCTACAACGGTCTCTTTATTTGGAATAGATTGTACTAATCCTTCAAGTTCTAGCTGTCTAATCGCTTCTCTTACAGGTGTTCTACTTACCCCTAGTTCATTGGCTATTGTACTTTCACGTAAAACATCCCCTGGCTTATAGCTCCCATCTAAAATAGCTTCTCTAATTGCATTAAATACTCTTCCCCTTAAAGAAGCTTTGTCTGTTCCAGCTGTACTGTAACTCACTTTTGTCCTCCTTACCCGCACCTTTTGGTACGCGTATCTATGTATACAAACCTTATTCTAACAAATTCTAAGAAAAGTGCAATGGTTTTTTCTATTTTTAATAAGCAACCCATCTTCCATCTTTATCCTTATAAGAAACAAGGCTTTCTGCTATGGTTCTATCCTTCAATTTATAACTTTCACCCTCACGAATAAGCTCCATAATCCACTTTAAAGTAACTTGATATTCTCTTTCATAAATCTTTCCGCCTGCATCTGCTTCTTTATTAGTCATTTTTACAACTTCAAGGGTTTCTACTTCTACTACACCTTCACTGTTCATATTAATTTGTTCAATTTCTACTTCCATCCTAGCATCTTTTAAATTCTTTCCATCCACAAACCATGCTTCAAATTCTTCTATTAAATGTGCACTAATTTCTGCTACAGCAAAATCATTGATAAAATTACTTTCATGATTTTTAATTCCATCAATATAGGCACTATAAAAATTATCAACACTCTTTTTAAGCCTTTCATTCCCTAAAGTAGAAAGTGTAAACTTTTCAACATTGAAACTTCTATTCTCTTGTGAAACACTAATAGGCTCTTCATATGTTTCAATATTACCATATGTATCATAAATCTTTAAAGGATATGTCCCTTCTAATACATTCTCAAATAACACAACCCCATCTTTATTAACTTGTTGCTCTCCTCCTAGCTCTACAACTGTACCACTCATACACTCTACGCTTACTTCTACAGTTTGATAAGGTACAATTACTTCTGTTTCTGTAGGAACATTAATAGTCGTTACATAATCTCCACACATTTCATTAGGAAAGACAACACGTACCACATAATTCCCAGGTAATACATTCTTAACTACATATTTATTATCCTCTTTATCTGTTACTTGCTGATCGTCAAACCATACACTTGAACCTAATGGTGTATAAATATGAATATCTTCTATACGAAACGGAAAAACAACCTGCCACTTATTTTCTATCTGTATAAGGCTTAGTGTATTAGTAATACTTTTCGTTGCGAAATTATATTTAACCTCATAAAATTTCTTTTTAGCATCTTTACTTTGGTCACCTATCTTACTAGATGTCGCCTTTACTTTTATAAATTCTTTTTCCTCAAAATAATTTTGTATAAAATTAGATAACGCTTCTTCAGTAAAGCTTAAAAGCTTTTCATCTTTATACATATATGACACTGCAGTACTGTAATCTCTATTATTAATAGCTTCTAAATATTTATTCAAAATATACTTGGACTGACCTTTATAGCTACTCCATAAGCAACATGATGTAATCACTATAAGACATACCGCAATACCAACTCCTATAATAACCCTTTTTTCCACCTTCATTGGTTTCCCCCCATTTTATTATACTTTTGTACTAATAAAATATATGAAGATGGTTGTCCAATTTATGCCTCCCTCTATATAAAATTTTTTATCTTTTATTAAATAAATTCTCCTATAATAAATACAATAAATATAAAATAAAAGGTTCCAGCTAATACCTTTACCCATATTCCTTCCTTATATGTAAGGAGCAAGCCTCCACCTAAACAAAATAATTCAACCACATCATTCCAGTAATTACATTGTTGTATATACATCATAAGAACTGAGATCAAGCTCATACCTATACATGTTATTCCGATCCATTCCCCTGGCGTTTTAACAAAATCCCATTTTCTCTTCATCTTACTCCCCCCTTCAATTACTTCACCTTTTATAGATAAAATGTAATTTCACTTAGCCCTTTGACTTTTTATTTAAATATATGAAATATATTCTTTTTTAATGCTTTAGATATTAAACAAGGCTGTTACACCTGGTGCAACAGCCTCTCTTGTATTCTATTAAAACCTTATATCTTATAGATTATTAATTACACAATCTGCAAATTCAGCACCTGTAGCACCATCACTACGACCTGTCAATTTTACTGTTTCATTGGCAATATTCAGTGCCCTAATGACGCAATCAGCTTTATCTTTATAACCAATATGACGAAGAAGAAGTTCTGCTGCTTTGATCATACTTGCTGGATTAGCATACTGCGCGCGCCCTGTTTCTACCATACGTGGTGCACTACCATGGATAGCTTCAAACATGGCATAACGATTCCCAACATTGGCACTACCTGCTGTTCCTACTCCACCTTGAATTTGAGCCGCTTCATCAGTAATGATATCACCATATAAGTTTGGAAGTACAAATACTTCAAAACCACTTCTTACTTTTTCATTGATTAAGTTAGCTGAAATAATATCTACAAACCAGTCATCAGCCTCAATCTCTGGATATTCACGAGCTACTTCATAGCAAAGTTCTAAGAACTTACCATCCGTTTTCTTGAGAATATTTGCTTTTGTAATAATTGCAACACGTTTTTTTCCATTTTTACGTGCAAATTCAAAAGCTGCTCTTGCAATACGTTTAACCCCTTGTGTTGTGATTACTCTAAAATCAAAAGCTACATCCTCATCAATATGTATACCACGACTACCAAGTACATATTCACCTTCTGTATTCTCGCGGTAGAAAGTCCAATCAATACCAAGTTCTGGGACACTTACAGGACGTACATTTGCAAATAAGTCTAATTCACGACGCATTGCTACATTGGCACTTTCAATATTAGGTCCATCACCTTTTGATGGTGTAGTTGTTGGTCCCTTAAGAATGATATCACAAGCTTTAAGTTCTTCTAATACATCATCTGGAATTGCTTTATTTACAGCAATACGATTTTCAATGGTTAAACCTTCAATGGTTCTAAACTCAATTTTTCCACTTTCTACTTCATCTTTTAAAACAGCTTTAAGTACGCGTTCCGCTTCTGCTGTAATAGCAGGCCCAATTCCATCTCCACCACAACATCCGATAATAATTTTATCCATGGTTTCATAGTCCACAGGTCCTGGATCTTGTTTCATACGTTCTACGCGTGCTAATTGCTCTTCAACGATTTTTGCAAAATGTTCACTTGCTACCTGTAATTTTTCCATTCTTTATGTCCTCCCTTAATATCACTCTTTGTCTTATTTCATTTGATCTACTTTCTTATTGTGCTTCTTTAATCATGTTGATTTTCCCACCTAAAAGGAGCATTTGTCTTTCACGATCAGATACTTCTAATTTCACATTATAATCTAGACCCTTCGTTGTATTTCTCACTGTTAAATAGTCTTCTGTCTCTACTTTTGCTTTAACATCTAAAATATCTAATTCATCCATCACATCAATAGTGTGATAGTCTTCTGGATTTACAAACACAAGTGGTAAAATACCTGAATTAATTAAATTTGCTTTATGAATACGTGCAAAGCTCTTTGTAAGAACAGCACGAATACCAAGTTGGAGTGGTGCAAGTGCAGCATGCTCACGGGAAGAACCTTGACCATAATTGTCCCCACCTACAATAATTCCTCCACCATTTTCTACTGCACGTTCTGGGAAACTTTCATCACATGGTGTTAAACAGAATTTTGCAAGATATGGTACATTCGAACGGAATGGCAGTAAGCTTGCATTAGAAGGCATAATATGGTCAGTCGTAATATTATCTTCTACTTTAATAAGTACTTTTCCACTACATGTCTCAAGTACCTTATTAAGAGGGAATGGTTTAATATTTGGTCCTCTTACAACTTCCACTTCATTTGGTGAAGTACTTGGAGGGATAACCATATTATCATTTGCAACAAACGTTTCTGGCATTTCGATAGTTAAGTCTATATCTTCTATAGTAAGTGGTGAAGTAAGAACACCTGTTAAAGCACTTACTGCTGCAGTTTCTGGACTTACGAGGTATACCCCTGCTGAAGTGGTACCACAACGACCCTTAAAGTTACGATTGAAAGTACGAAGTGAAATGGCATCAGTTGCTGGAGCTTGCCCCATACCGATACAAGGCCCACACCCTGATTCTAATATACGTGCACCAGCAGCTACTAAATCTGCAAGTGCACCATTAGCTGCAAGCATAGTTAAAACTTGTTTAGAACCTGGTGCAATAACCAAACTTACATCTTTATGAACTGTTTTACCTTTAAGAATCTTAGCTACTTTCATTAAATCTAAATAAGATCCGTTTGTACAACTTCCAATAGCTACTTGGTCTACTTTAACACCTGCTGCTTCACTAACTGTTTTTACATTATCTGGGCTATGAGGAAGGGCTACTAATGGTTCTAACTCATCTAAATTAATAGTAAGTTTTTCATCATATACAGCATCTTGATCTGCAGTTAATGGTGTGAAATCAGCTTCTCTAGATTGAGCTTTCAAAAAGGCATGTGTCACTTCATCACTTGGAAAAACAGAAGTTGTAGCACCTAATTCTGCTCCCATATTGGTAATGGTTGCACGTTCTGGAACAGATAAAGATTTAACCCCTTCTCCTGTGTACTCAATAACCTTGCCAACACCACCTTTAACACTTAAGTTACGAAGTACTTCTAAAATGATATCTTTAGCTGATACGCCAGATTTAAGCTTACCTATAAGCTCAACATTGACTACTTTAGGCATCGTAATGTAATAAGTACCCCCTCCCATAGCAACTGCTACATCTAGTCCCCCAGCTCCTATAGCTATCATTCCTATTCCACCACCTGTTGGTGTATGGCTATCAGAACCTAATAGAGTTTGCCCTGGCACACCAAAACGTTCTACATGTACTTGATGGCAAATTCCATTTCCAGGCTTAGAAAAATAAATTCCATGTTTATGTGTAACTGTTTGAATGTATTTATGGTCATCTGCATTTTCGAACCCTTGTTGAAGCATATTGTGATCAATGTATGCTACAGAACGTTTTGTCTTAGCTTGATCAATACCCATTGCTTCAAATTGTAAATAAGCCATTGTTCCTGTTGAATCTTGTGTTAATGTTTGATCTATACGAATTCCTATTTCTTGCCCTTTTACCATTTCACCTTCTACAAGATGAGCTTTTAATACTTTCTCAGTTAATGTAAATCCCATGCTTCCCCTCCTATATTCTAATCTATATAAAATATTATATATAATTATAAAAATTTAATCTAGAGTATATTTGTACAACCCTGTTTTCATTAGTACATTATTTTTTTATCCATTTCCTATAGTTCTATTGTTTTTTACTCATATATTCTTCGATTAATTGTTCTAACTCTTCATCTGTAATTAAAGTTACACGTCCATTTTCATATTCTTCATCTACCCATTGCTTCAAATATAGACACAGTGGATCATTTTTATCTAACTCATTTAAATCATAAAGACTTGGGTTACTATTAATCCAATGAGCGATACCTGCTAGCCCTGATGTGTTACTAATAGCAACACGTGCTGGACGATTCAATAATTTATCTGTATCAAAAATATTATAGATTTCTTCATTTTTAAGAAGTCCATCTGCATGGATTCCTGCACGCGTTACATTAAAGTTCTTACCTACAAATGGTGTTCTTGGTGGAATAACTTCACCGAGTTCTCTCTCATAGTATTCCGCAAGTTCTGTTATAACTGTAGGGTCCATTCCATCTAATGTACCTTTTAACTGTGCATACTCTATAACCATTGCTTCTAATGGTGTATTTCCTGTACGCTCTCCTATTCCAAATAAAGAACAGTTAACACTACTTGCTCCGTATAACCATGCTACTGTTGAGTTTGCTACTGCACGATAAAAGTCATTATGTCCATGCCATTCAAGAAGTTCATGAGGTACACCTGCATCTTTGTGCAAGTTATAAATAATGCCATGCACACTTCTTGGAATCATAGAACCTGGGTAGCATACGCCATAGCCCATAGTATCACAAGCACGAATTTTCACTGGTACACCAGTTTCTTCCATTAATTTCATAAGCTCGCGTGCAAACGGAATAACAAAATGGAAAATATCTGCTCTTGTTATATCCTCAAAGTGGCAACGAGGTTTAACACCAGCTTCAATACACTCCTTCACTACACCTAAATAATGTTCAATTGCTTCGCTACGTTTCATATGAAGTTTATGAAAAATATGATAATCCGAGCAACTTACTAAAATACCCGTTTCTTTAATCCCCATATCCTTTACAAGTTGGAAATCTTTCTTTGAAGCACGAATCCATGATGTAATCTCAGGGAACTCATATCCTAGCTCCATACATTCTAATGCAGCACGCCTATCTTGCTCACTATAAAGGAAAAATTCCGTTTGTCTGATAATCCCTTTAGGTCCACCTAATCTATTCAACATCTTATAAATCTTAACTATTTGCTCTGTTGTATAAGGGGCTCTAGACTGTTGGCCATCTCTAAAAGTTGTATCCGTAATCCAGATATCTGATGGCATGTTAATTGGAACATGCACATTATTGAAGGCAATCTTAGGAATTTCTTCATATGGATAAAATTCTCTAAACATAACTGGTGTATCAACTTCTTTAAGCTGATAGCGGTATTCTGGTAATTCTAACAAATTCGACTTCTTATCTATTTCAAACATTCTAATCCCCCTTTTGAATTAACATGTATTGTATACATTAAATTTCTGAAAATTATTATTGGTATAATTGTATACAATAGTAATTTAGATGTCAATACATAATTTTCATTTTTGTATATAAAACTATATAAGCTCATATTATAGTACAAAACATTTCATTAAAAGGAAGTGAATTTATGCATCTTTTTACTCCAGACCAAGAAAATCATAAAGATATTGATCCAAATTTCTTAAACACTGCAAATTCTAAAAGACAACTTCATTCCTCCTTTTCTACAGACACTATCCTCCTTTTTTTACTTTTAATTTTTTTATTAGATAAAAATGGAAAAAACGAGTAACATTTTTTCCCTAATCTCATAAGATAATATTGAAGTAACAATCAAAACTTCAAACTTCAAACTTAGGCTTTATAGCTTAAGTTTGACTCTAAACTTAAAACTTAAATTTAATTGTAAATAACTCCAAACATTAACTTTGTGAAATTCATGAAAGGTGGTAACTATATATGTGTAACAATACTTGGATCTGGATCATTATCGCTTTCTTCTTCTTCTGCTGCTTAGATGGATGTGAATTAATTGAGAATTTATTTAGTGGAAATAGTTGTGGCTGTGGCTGCAAGAACGAATGCGGATTTGGAAACTACTGGTGGATTATCATCGCTGTTCTTTTCTTCTGCTGCTTTAACAATGGCGGTTTATGCTAATCCTATCTTAGCCCATTGATTAATTAGTTATTTTTTGCCATATCCTATAATAAAATAGTTGTAGATAAGTATTTCAGGAGGTATTTCCTATGTCAGACTTTATCAACACTCATTCTCAAGCGGAAGACTCACCAAACTGCTTCTACAACTCCACTACCGAAAATACATCTCAGGCGCAGACTTCACTATTTAGATTCGGTTGTGGCAATAATGAATGGATATGGCTTATCCTTATAGCACTTGTTTTTTTAAACGGCAAAGACCTATTTGGAGGATGTGACGGCAAATCATCCAACATGCTTATTCTTATTATTCTTGCTTTCTTTTTCTTTTCCAACACATCTTTCAACAAATAAAAAAACGCTAGAACATTGAATGTTCTAGCGTTTTTCAATTGTATTCATAATCTTAAACAAAAGTACTTTAATAATAATTTCTTGCATAAACTGTTCATTGGTATCTTGTCGCATACCATCATGCTGATGTGGAATCGCTATTTTAGGCAATATCATATCTGCCACCTGTTCATATCTTAACATCTTACCTACTTCTTCAAATAATCCTCTTTTTTCTACAGGTAAAAAAGGTATCAATGCTTCTAGAAGTTGTACTTCTTTAGAACGATTATTATTACATAAATCTTCACATCTGCTTACTTCCCTTGTCAATTCATCTATATAAGTTTTGGTCATATAACCTTTGATAAGTTTGGTAATCTCATTAATATCTCTTTCTAAATTAATGCGCATAAACTGATCCATAACTTACCTACTTTCTCTATAGGTTCGTTATTATTATATTCCACCTATTATGTAAAAATGACCTTTTCTCTATTCATACTGAGGTATAGTTCCTAAGCGCCAATAAGATACATTATTAACTCCAAATAATTTTGCTAAATCTATTTTTGCCTTAACACTTTTATTATTCTCATACCATATAACATTTTTAATACCTTCTTGTTCATAAGTTGCATATGCATTTTGATATTGTTCGTTATATATCCCTTTCATGCCCTCCATATTAAGCCTGCCATAAATTTTATCATAGCTTGGTGTATAAGGCTTTGCATTTATTATCTTATTATCTTTTACTTGCCACTGTACACTTCCATAAGAAATTTGAAGTACAATCTTATCCCTATTTTCAGTTCCTGTTACTGGATGAGTAATCTCATTAAGTACTTTATAAATTTCATTAATAGGCGTAATTGGTGTCATCACAACTCCTAGTTCTTGCTCAAATACTGATAATTTTGTAGGTGCATAATCGTGAGCCATAAGAATTATTTTATCTGCTATTTGGCCTATTCCTTTATAATCATATCCCTTAAAATAGATATTAGGTTGTAATGCTACATTTAACTTTTTATTATTCTTTTTTAATTCTAGATTTAACTTGTCTAAAAAATTTATATATGCTTCTTTCAAATCACTACTTATAAAGTTTTCAAAGTCAATTGTTACACCATCAAAACTTCTTGTAACACCATCTTTTGAAACCTGGTTACATAATCCCACTATTTGACTAATTAGATACTCACTTTTGCCAGAGTCATTTAACAACTTTTGAGCCAATTGATTGTGGTCTTCAAAGAAAATCATAAGATAGGCTTCTCCTCCATTTTCTTTTACTAAATCCAATGGTACAGAAAATCCTGCTGGTATCTTAAAATCATTATTTCCATTAGTACTTTCCAAATTAAAATTTTGGTTAGTATCATCATATACTACCTGAGACCATCCAAAACTAATCGCATCATACTCAGGTATTAAATCCATCTGGTTACTGGATGAAATCGCATAAAATGCATGATTCCATTTAGTAGGTATACTTAATTTAGTCATTAGACGTTCATAAATAGTATCTGCCTGTTCTTTAGAAACTTTCCCTGTAGGATTAAAAGTTGTTTCACTCACTCCACTCATAATTCCTAATTCTTTAACAAGAGCAATATTGCCCTTATATTGGGTTACATCTTTAAACTCACTACTATTTTCATAATCTTTTGCTATACCTTCATATCCCATTAACTTCACCAATATGTTTGCTGCATCTTTTCTAGTAAGTACTGCTTCTATATTACTTACATCCTCTAAACGTCTATAGGTATCCAATGATTCTAATAACTTTACAAACTCACCAGTTGTCATGTACCCTTGGCTAGATGCATACATTAGATTAGGTATCACTAAACAGCTTATAAGCATAATACTCATCAATGCATTCCTTATACTCTTCATTGACTTTTACATCCCCTTTTCTCATTTTATTAACTATCACTATTCCTTTTTCTGATTTCTATTATATATTAGTATACAATAATTACCACTTTTAATGGCATTATTTTCTGATTTTTTGTTCTATGCCAAGTCTCCTCTCACATACATTATATAGATAATTAATAAGGAGGGGCCACTATGACCACATCACCAGTACCTTATCGCAGTGGTAATCAATTAGATGACCAAGTGAATACAGAATTTATGCGTGTATGTAAAAGTGTTCTACCCTATTTAGATAGAGGAATGCAAAAAAATTTGGCTATTTCCCTCAAACTCTTAGAATTTATTTCTGTTGTTCAGCTTTATAATAGTGATACTATCCCCGTTGAGCCCGAACCTTCTATGATGCGTGGCGAAAACTGGGAAAATAGATTGCTTACAGATATACGCAATAGCTTGGATTCAGATAAAACATATATTATAGATGCTCTCATGAAATTAAGTGAGGTTAAAAATATTATGAGTCGTTCTAATCAACAAGCTGATACATCGACTGCAGATATTGTCTCCTCTATAGATCCTGAACCAACATCCGACTCAGCATCTTCACCTTTTAACTTTGCAAACTTCTTTAATAGTATGCCTTCATCAAATACAGGAACAGATCCAGAGCCTCAACATAACACATCATCCGGTCCTAACCCTGCTGATATGATTAATGCATTTGCACCTTTGTTAGATGATAAGCAAAAACAATTACTCAATTTGCTTTCTGTTTTTATGAAACCAAGTAATTCTTAATTATTTAAATATAAGGAGGTATTATTTATGGCATTTGTTGATCATCCTGCTTTTGCAGGTATAAATAAAAACTTTTTAATTACCCTAGAACGTACTTTACGTTCTATAAAGGACCCTTCACAATTGCTCCCTGCTATGATGACTATTTCTAATGAAGCACAACGCTATAATGTTCAAATGACACCCGAAAGACAACAAGCACTTATGGTTGAATTGCGTAATTCTCTTCCACCATCAAAACGTACTCAATTTGATGCCTTTATAAGGATGATGCAAAATAATATGTAAATGTTCTTTAACATGTTTGGGCACGTTAAAGCATATAATAATACTAGATAGGTTATATAACTTTCCAATATCAGTCCTCCTTTTCTAGTAATACACCTCTATTAAGGTGTATACATCGTAAGAAAAACATCCCACGATATCTTTTATCGTGGGATGTTTTTTCTGTTTCTTTGAATATATTTTTCATTTTTATCAGCTATATAAAAGCATCAGAAAATTATTTTTATATTTTCTATATTATGTTATACTATTCTCATAATTATTTCTATAGGAGGTGGTTTTATTGAATAAGAAAAGAATAGTTTGCTATGGAGATTCTAATACTTGGGGGTATGATGCTGAGACCAATGATCGCTTTGAAGATGATATACGTTGGACTCAAGTCCTTCAGCAATTGCTTGGCAATGAATATATGATTATAGAAGAAGGGGTAAGCGGAAGAACAACCGTATTCGATGATCCTCTCAACGAAGGTCTAAACGGAAAATGGCATCTACATACAACTTTAATGTCTCACTGCCCTATTGATGGATTAGTTATTATGCTGGGCACTAATGACTGTAAAGAACGTTTTTCAGCCAGCCCTCAAAATATTGCTGATGGTATTGACCGTCTCATTCAAAAAGCTAAAAGTATGCCTGTTTGGAAGTCAGATATAAAAATACTTATAGTCGCACCTATTATTATTCTAGATGAAGTCTATGCTTCTCCTGTAGCTGGTGAAATGGGAAAAGATTGTGTAAGGAAATCACAACAACTGCCTGAGCTTATGCGAATTTGTGCTAAACGTCATAGATGTTATTTCTTCAACGCTAACGAGGTCGTGACTGCCAATCCTATAGACTTTATGCATTTTGATAAAGAAAGCCATACTCACTTCGCCAAGGCACTTGCTCCTATTATTCTCAAAAATATGTAAGCCAGAGTATTTTCTTAAAATATAAAAAGAGCTGTTGATCAACAGCTCTTTTTATATTTTATTATTTAGCTACAATGTTAACGATACGACCTTTAACATAGATTTCTTTTACAATTTGTTTTCCTTCAAGACGTGCTGCAGCTACTTCATGAGCTTTTGCAAGTACACTCTCTTCTGCTTCTTCTACACCAACTTTAATCTTACCAGCCATTTTACCACTTACTTGAACAGCTACTTCGATTTCATCTTCTACCATTTTAGACTCATCATATGTTGGCCACGCTTGTTTGAATACACTACCTGCTTCACCTGCTTGTTCCCATAACTCTTCACTAATGTGAGGTGTAAATGGTGCAAGTAATACAATAAGTGTTTTGATTGTTTCATGATCAATACCACCAGCTTGTTTTTGGATATCTACTAAGCTGTTTGTGTATTGCATAAATCCACTTACAACGGTATTTAAGTTGAAACTTTCCATACGTTGTGTGATATCGTATACCATTTTGTGACGAATACGCTCCATTTCTTTTGTAGCAGGTACTTCTTTGTTTTCACTAATAAGTCTCCATACTTTATTTAAGAAACGGTATACCCCTTCAATACCTCTATCATCCCACTCACTATCAAGTTCTGGTGGTCCAATAAAGAGTTCGTACATACGAAGTGAGTCACAACCATATTTAGAGACAAGTTCATCTGGAGAAACAACATTTCCTTTTGATTTACTCATTTTAGCACCATCTTTTGTAACCATACCTTGGTTGAAAAGACGTTTAAATGGTTCTGCAAAGTCTACTACACCAATATCATTTAAGAATTTTGTATAGAAACGTGCATAAAGTAAGTGAAGAACAGCATGTTCGATACCACCTACATACATATCAACAGGTAACCATTTTTTCATATCTTCTTGGCTAATAAGCTCTTTGTCATTGTGTGGGTTTGGATATCTTAAGAAGTACCAAGAAGATCCAGCCCATTGTGGCATTGTATTTGTTTCACGTTTAGCAGGACCACCACATTTTGGACATGTTGTGTTTACCCACTCTTCAATAGCAGCAAGTGGAGATTCACCTGTACCTGTTGGTTCATAGCTTTCTACATCTGGAAGTCTAACAGGAAGATCTTCTTCTTTAACACCAACTACGCCACAGCAGTCACAGTGTACAACTGGAATTGGCTCACCCCAGTAACGTTGACGTGAAAATACCCAGTCACGAAGTTTGTAGTTTGTTGTTTTTGTACCAATACCTTTTGATTCAAGGTAATCTGGAATTTTAACTTTAGCCTCACTTGATTTCATACCATTAAACTCACCAGAGTTAATCATGATACCTTCTTCAGTAAAAGCTTCTTCAAGTTTTTCTTCTTCACCAGTTTTTGAAATAACTTGGATAATTGGAAGTTCAAACTTAGTTGCAAATGCAAAGTCACGTTCATCATGTGCTGGTACACACATAATAGCACCTGTACCATAGTCTGCAAGTACATAGTCTGAAATCCAAATTGGAAGACGATTTCCGTTAAGTGGATTAATCGCATATTTACCTAAGAACACACCTGTTTTTTCTTTGTCAGCCATACGGTCAACTGATGATTTAGTAGATGCATCAAATACATATTTCTCAACAGCTTCTTTTTGGCTTTCATCTGCAAGTTCAAGTACATCTGCATGTTCTGGAGCAAGTACCATAAAACTTGCGCCATAAAGTGTATCTGGGCGTGTTGTGAAAACTTTAAGACTCTTATCAGTTCCTTCTACATTAAAGTCGATTTCAGCACCATAGCTTTTACCGATCCAGTCAGCTTGCATTTTCTTAACTTTTTCTGGCCACTCTAAACCATCTAAGTCGTTAAGAAGTCTTTCTGCATAAGCTGTGATTTTAAGCATCCATTGACGAAGGTTTTTCTTTGTCACTGTGCTACCACAACGTTCACATCCACCATCTTTAACTTCTTCGTTTGCAAGACCTGTTTTACATGATGGACACCAGTTAATTGGCATTTCTTTTTCATAAGCTAAGCCATTTTCAAACATTTTAAGGAAGATCCATTGTGTCCATTTGTAGTAGTTAGGATCTGTTGTATTAACTTCTTTATCCCAGTCATAAACTGCACTGATTTCTTGAAGCTGACGTTTGAAGTTTGCAACATTTTCTGCTGTAGCAGTTGCTGGATGTACTTTCTTTTGGATTGCATAGTTTTCAGCTGGAAGACCGAAGGCATCCCACCCCATTGGATGAAGGACATGGTATCCATGAAGGATTTGATAACGACTCCAAACATCTGATAAAACATATCCTCTCCAGTGACCTACATGAAGACCATTACCTGATGGATATGGGAACATATCTAAACAGTAGTAATGTTTTTTGTCTTCAGTATCTTCATTAATTGGGCTTTCTTCCCATCTTTTTCTCCACTTTTGTTCAACTTCTTGTGGGTTGTATTGCATGATGATTCCTCCTTTATAGTTAACTTAAGATATTTTGTTTATAGTATTAACTGGAATGATGAAATAATTTCCATATTAATATAAAAAAGCCCTTCATCTCTATTCTTTTATAGAGACGAAAGGCATTATTTCGCGGTACCACTCTAATTCAACCTACACGGTTGCACTTGTATCTTCTATAACGGGAAGTCCCGCTTAATCTACTCTAGTTCAATCAAGATGCTCCACGACGAGTTCATACACTTTCTTGCTATTTCTCACCACCCAATAGCTCTCTGAAAAGGAAGTTGGTACTACTACTTCGTTTCTTCACATTACACAAATATTCATATTTCTTTATATTATGTCAAAGTAATTTTATCATATCATTTATGCAAAATCAACGTCTTTAGGAAATTATTTATAATTCTTCAATATACTCTACTTCTGAAATAAAAGCCAACGTCTCAATTAGATTTAAGTGGGTGCAATGCCTAAAAGGTTTTAATGTAATAAAAAGTCCTATTTTTTCCAACCCCTCTAGTCTACACTTAGTAATTTCCAAAGATATTATTTGAATCTTTTCTTCCTTTAAGCTTTCTAATACTCCTTTTAGATCTTGAATACTAGCAATCTCTATATAAAACTCTGCTTCTTTTGCTTTGTCAATTAATTTCCTATCTAGTTTATGCAGAACAGTCATACCTCCTAAAATAAATAAGCATCCTATAACTGCTCCTTCGTAAAAGCCTATACCTATAGCTAATCCCATACAGGCAGATGCCCATAATCCTGCTGCTGTTGTTAAACCTTTCACCTGTTGTTTACCTGTTACTAATATGGTTCCTGCACCTAAAAAACCTATTCCACTAATAACTTGTGCGCCTAATCTTGTTGGATCACCATCCATCCCTAATATTTGTACAATATATTGATTGGTAATCATCGCAAGACTGGCTCCAATGCACACTAATATATGTGTTCTTAGCCCTGCTGGCCGTTTCTTTCTTCCTCTTTCAAATCCAATAATCCCCCCAAAAAGTGTGGCGAGACTTAATCTAAGGATAATAGATACTGTATTAATTTCTCTTAAATACTCAATAAGCTCCATGGTCCCACCTCTTTTTCTCTCTAGAATTTGTTTTATCAAACGGCTAACCGCCCTATTCTTCCATTTTTAAAAAAATAATGTATAAATAGTTGGCCTCCACTAGATATTTTGGGTATGTTCTAGGTATATGCCAAGACTATAAGAAAGGTGACATTTAGTTTTAAGTGATATATACTTAAGCTATAATCATATATTTGTTTTAATCAAACTATTTAGGGAGGAATCTTATGAATTGCCCAATCTGTCATACTGAACTACATGGGGAAAACTTTTGCCCAAAGTGCGGTCAAGCAATTACTTATGATGGTATTAATATGAACTATCAAACTCAAGCTGGGATACCTGTAGAAATTAAAAAATGGAACTGGGGTGCTTTTATCTTCAATATATGGTGGGGCGTTGGCAATAAAACCTATCTACCTCTTTTATGTCTTATTCCTTACTTTAACTTTATTTGGATGTTTGTTTGTGGATTTAAAGGGAATGAGTGGGCTTGGAAAAGTAATAACTATCAACATGAAGATCTTCAAAAGTTCTTAACAATCCAAAAAACCTGGAATCGTGGTGGTATTGCTAAATTTATCTTTTCTCTTGTAATGGGTGTATTTGGCGTAATCCTTTATACTGCACTCTTTTCTATGTTACTTTATTGGTAAAATTTAATTTAAAAGGAGATTATATCTATGAACTGCCCAAAATGTAATGCCCCTCTTGAAGGGAATGAAGCCTTTTGCCCTTCTTGTGGTGTTTTCATTTCACAAGAAGCTCCTATGGTACCTACAATCAATGTAGAACCTTCTTCTGATAGTACATATAACTATACAGATACTGCTCCAAATATGCATGTTCAAGCTACATACTCACATCAACCTGGTACTGTGCCAGCTGAAATTAAAAAATGGAATTGGGGTGCCTTTTTCTTTAACATCATGTGGGGAATTGGTAACTATAGCTATTTACCACTACTTTGTCTTATACCTATATTTAATATTGTTTGGATTTTTGTATGTGGTGCTAAAGGCAATGAGTGGGCTTGGAAAAGTGGAAAATTTGATAATGTTGAAGACTTTTTAGCAACTCAAGCTACATGGAATCGTGCTGGATTTGTTGCTTTTATTGTAGGCATTATTTTCTTCGTACTTTATATTCTTGTTCTCATTAGCATTTTTGCTGTTGGTGCATCTTCTTATTTATATTACTAAATTCTATTGTCGTACAATCACTTTATATGATTATATAACTAAAGCCCCTATATAATTAGATTAATACTCTAATTATATAGGGGCTTCACCTTTATTAAATCCACTTATCTCTTTACATGACAGATATTCTATGCCATTTCTTTTCTTGCTTCAATCACTTTATCTTGAACATCTTGCGGTGCTTCCTCATAACGTTCAAAGTTGTATTCTACAACACCGCGTCCCTGTGTTATAGAACGAAGGTCTGTAGCATAACGATAAATTTCTGACATAGGTACTTCAGCAACAATGATTTGCTTCTTACCTTTAAGTTCCATTCCAATTAGGCGTCCACGACGCTTTTTCATATCTCCCATAATATCACCAGTGTATTCTTCTGGCACACAAATTTCAACGTGTGCAATAGGTTCAAGAATAGTTGGTTTCGCCTTTACTACACCTTCTTTAAAAGCAATAGTTGTTGCCATTTTAAAGGCCATTTCTGAAGAATCAACTGGATGATAAGAACCATCTAATAACACAGCTTTTAGCCCCACTACAGGATATCCTGCAAGTACACCTCTATGAATACATTCTTCTAGACCTTTTTCTACAGCTGGGAAGTATTGTTTGGGAACTGCTCCACCAAAGACCTTTTCTTCAAAGATATAAGGCATCTCTAAATCACCTGATGGTTCAAACTCCATAACCACATCTCCATATTGGCCGTGGCCACCTGATTGTTTCTTATGCTTACCACGTACTTGCATTTTCCCTTTAATTGTTTCACGATAACGTGTTGTTGGCCTTTCAAGCTTAACAGCTACTTTGAATTTGTCTGCTAGCATACTTACAATGACATCAAGCTGTTGCTCGCCAATACCATGAATAACTGTTTCATGTGTTTCTTTATCATACTCTGTATAGAAAGTCTTATCTTCTGCCATAAGTTTAGCAAGAGATGTAGACATCTTTTCTTCATCACCTTTTCCAAGAGGGAAGATTGCCATTTTTACATAAGGTTTATCAAATTCTATAGGTTCATATTCTAAATTTGCATCTTTATCACACAAAGTATCATTTGTGCTTACATCTTTAAGTTTAGCAACAGCTCCAATATCACCCGCATTTAAAGTCTCAACTTCTGTTTGTTCTTTACCTTGTAGAACATAAATATGAACAAATTTCTCTGTATCACCTGTACGCACATTGAGTAAGCTGTCATCTCGACTAATCTTACCACTTCTTACTTTAAATAAGGAGAATTTACCAATGAATGGGTCTACCATTGTCTTAAACACAAAGATGCCTGCTTTACCATCAATATCACATGCATGGATCGCTTCATCTGGAGAAGGGAAACAACGAATAATATTATCCATTAACGTACGAATACCTGCACGATCTACAGAGTTACCACATAATACAGGTACAATATCACCATTTGCTACACCCACTTTAAGGGCTTTTTCTATCTCACTAATTGTAATCTCTTCTTCAGCAAAATATTTTTCCATAAGCATTTCATCTGTCTCAGCAACAGCCTCAAGAATCATTGTACGTACAAGGTGAAGTTCATCCTCATAGCCTTCTGGAATAGGACATTCAACAACCCTATCACCTTCAAATCTTCTTGCTACCATTTTTACTGCATGGATATACCCAATATACTTTTCACCATCATACCAAGGTACTTGCATAGGTGCTACACTAGGACCAAATTTGGCTTTGCAATTTTCTAAAATGGCTTCATAGTTTACATTGGGTGCATCCATTTCTGTAATATAAAGCATACGTGGTAACTTCATTGTCTCACAAGCTTCCCATGCTTTTTCTGTCCCAACTTCAACACCACTTGATGCTTTCATAACAATAACTGCTGCATCTGAAACACTTAAGGCCTCTTTTACATTTCCTACAAAATCAAAATATCCTGGTGTATCTAATACATTTATCTTGTGCTCTTTCCATTCTACAGGAATAAGAGATGTACGAATCGAAATCTTACGTTTGACTTCTTCTGGATCAAAATCACTAGATGTTGTTCCATTCTCTACCTTCCCATATCTATTTTTGCCTCCTGCTGTATATAGCATACCTTCTGCGAGTGTAGTCTTGCCGCATCCTCCGTGTCCCAATAGCGCAATGTTACGAATATTTTTTGTTTCATAGACATTCATAGACATACCTCCTATAGAATTAGATTAAGCATATTCCCTTATAATATATGTTCTACAAAGTACATAAAAATCCTTCTATATTTTTTTAATTTTTATGAAATATATATTATAAAAGTTGTCCTTTCAAATTATATGAAAGAAAATGTGAAAAAATACCTATTCCTAGTATGGTTGAATAGGTGTAAAAGTATACAAAATAAATTTCTTATCTTAAACATCATATTATAAATATTAAACCTCCCCCCTATACATAAAATCAAAGTATTTATTTTCTCAAAAAAACTCCTCCAAGATATCTCGGAGGAGTTTTTTCTTTATTCACTATAGAGTGGATACTTTGCTAATAGTGTATGAACACGTTCTTGACATACACTACGATTTGCTTCAAAGTCTGAAATTGCAAGATACATAATTTCTGCTATTTCTTTCATATCTTCTTCTTTCATACCACGACTTGTTACAGCCGGTGTACCAAGGCGAATACCACTTGTAACAAATGGACTTTCTGGATCAAATGGAATCGTATTTTTGTTACATGTAATACCAATCTCATCTAATAAATGTTCTGCATCTTTTCCTGTTACATGCATATTACGAAGGTCTACATTCATCAAATGATTTTCTGTATCTCCTGATACAATTGTAAAACCTTTCTCTTTAAGAGCTGCGCAAAGTGCTTTTGCATTATCTAAGATTTGTTGCTGATAGGTTGCAAACTCTTTGGTTAATGCTTCTTTAAAACATACTGCTTTAGCTGCAATAACATGCATAAGTGGTCCACCTTGAATACCTGGGAAAATAGCTTTATCAATTGCTTTAGCATGCTGTTCTTTGCATAGGATCATACCACCACGTGGTCCTCTTAAAGTTTTATGCGTCGTTGTTGTTACAAAATCTGCATAAGGTACTGGAGATGGATGAAGATCTGCTGCAATTAATCCTGCAATATGTGCCATATCTACCATTAAATATGCGCCTACTTCATCTGCAATCTCACGGAACTTTTTAAAATCGATAATACGACCATATGCACTTGCCCCTGCAATAATCATTTTAGGGCGTGATTCTAGCGCTTTTTCTCTTACAATATCATAATTGATCAAACCTGTTTCTTTGTCTACTTCATAAGATACAATGTTATAATGTTTGCCTGAAATATTAACTGGGCTACCATGAGTTAAATGACCACCATGGCTTAAATTCATCCCCATTACTGTATCTCCTGGTTTAAGTACAGCAAAGAATACTGCTTGATTAGCTTGTGATCCTGAATTGGGTTGAACATTTGCGTGGTCTGCTCCAAAAAGTTGCTTTGCACGTTCTCTTGCTAAGTCTTCTACTTGATCTACTACTTCACATCCACCGTAGTAACGCTTACCTGGATAACCTTCAGCATATTTATTTGTTAAAGTACTTCCCATAGCTGCCATTACTGCTTCACTTACAAAATTCTCTGAGGCAATCAACTCAATTTTACTTTGTTGTCTTTTTGTTTCTTGTTCTATTAAAGCTGCAATTTCTGGGTCTACTTTTTTAACTTCATTTATTGAATACATTTTTAACACCTGCTTTCTATTTTTATCTTACAAGATAACCATCATTATGTACAGATAATTATTATCTGTTAAGATAAGCTTCATATCCCTGTTTAAGAGCTACTTTATTCATCTCTACTGTATGTTTAGGAACTGTAACTTCTACAATTTCTTCCCATTCTTCTAGACTATCCCCAATATATGCTGCATATGCACCGATCATAATCATATTTACTACTTTGACATTACCGATTTCTTTCGCAATCGCTAATGCATCTATTAAGCATGCATCCTTATTAATTTCTTTAATTGTTGCTTCTATATCCTCCGGATACTTAGCTTGCCCCATCACCACTGGCATGGGATCAATGCGTTGAGTATTTGCAATAATAATGCCATCTTTTTTAAGATAGTGACTGTATCTAAGCGCTTCTAATTTTTCGAAAGCAAATATAATATCTGCTTCTCCTACTTCTACAAGTGGAGAGTATACTTTATCACCATATTTTACTTGCATCACTACACTCCCACCACGTTGTGCCATACCATGCACTTCTGACATTTTTACATCTTGCCCTTTGCTTAAAGCGTAGTTACCTATAATGCGTCCTGTAAGCAATGTACCTTGACCGCCTACGCCTACAATAAGTATATTTTTAGTCATCTTAGTTCTCTCCTTTTCTTATAGCTTTTTTAGGACAAATAGACGCACAAAGTCCACATCCTGCACACAATGCATCATTAATCTCTGTACAAGACTCCCCTTTTACGATTGCTGGACATCCAAGTCTCATACAAATTCCACAGTTGATACAATCTTCTGTCACTTCATAAGGTACCCATCTCTCTTTAATGAGTAATTTACATGGTGCTTTGGTAATAATAACTGATGGCTCCATTCTTTCAGTTTCTTCTTTAAGTGCCACCTCTACTGCTTTCATATCATATGCATTTACAACACGCACATTTTTAACACCAATTGCTTTAACCAGTTCTTCCAAGTTCAGCGTACTTGTAATATCACCTCTTAGTGTCTTACCTGTTGCTGGATGGTTCTGATGACCTGTCATACCTGTTGTAGAATTATCTGCAATAATTACAGTTCCTACACCGTGGTTATAAACAATATTTATAAGCCCTGTAATACCTGAATGAATAAATGTTGAATCTCCAATAATAGCTACTGTATGTTTCATAGATTCTTTACCATGAGCTTTTTCAAAGCCATGTGTCATACCAATACTTGCGCCCATACATACACAACTATCCATTGCCGCATGTGGCTCAGAAGATCCAAGGGTATAGCATCCAATGTCTCCTGTTACAGTTAAATTAAGTTTCTTAAGAATGGTATAAACACCTCTATGAGGACATCCTGGACAAAGTACTGGTGGTCGAATAGGGAGTTGTAGTGGTGCTTTAGCTGTCTCTACCTTCATTCCAAGAACTTCACGAATTTTACGTACCGTTATTTCTCCTTGCCTTCCAAAAAATTCTTTTCCTTTTGCATCAATCCCTAAACTTCTTACCTGCTCTTCTATTGCTGGCTCTAATTCTTCTACTATATAAAGTTGGTCGACTTTACTTGCAAAAGTCTGAATAATATCTAATGGTAATGGATTAATCATATCTAATTTTAATATATTTGCTTTAATACCACTCTCTTTTACATATTGATAACATACACCACTAGTAATAATTCCTATTGGACTATCATTTAGCTCTTCTGTATATAATCCTAATGTTTTTATATCTTTTGCAAGACGATTCATACGTTCTTCTACAATAAGGTGCCTATTTTTTGCATTCGCTGGTGTCATAACATATTTACGTATATTCTTTTCATAAGGTTTTACTTCAAAAGCTACTTTATCTTCACACTCAACAATACTTTGTGAATGGGAAACTCTTGTTGTAAGTCGTATAATAACTGGTGTATCATAAGTTTCACTCAGTTCCATAGCAGATTTTACAAATGTTTTGCACTCCATACTATCGCTTGGTTCAAGTACAGGGATATTAGCAGCCCTAGCAATAAGTCTTGTATCTTGTTCATTCTGGGAACTATGCATCCCAGGATCATCAGCTACAAATACAACAAGCCCTGCATTAACCCCTGTATACGCTGCTGTAAAGAGTGGATCTGCTGCTACATTAAGCCCGACATGTTTCATAGATACTACTGACCTTGCACCTGCAATAGAACTTCCTATTGCAACTTCCATTGCTACCTTTTCATTAGGTGACCACTCTGCATATATTTCATCATACTTTGCAATACATTCTGTTATTTCCGTACTTGGTGTCCCTGGATATGCAGCTGCTACGCTAGCCCCTGATTCATAAACACCTCTTGCTATCGCTTCGTTACCAAGCATTAGTTTTTTCATAGTATCCCCCTTTATTTTACCCAATAATATACTTCTTATATTTTATAAAATTGAATTGTATTTTAATATTAACATCATTATTCTGTATTTTACAAGCATTTACTCATAAGAATTCTAAATCCCTTTACACACCTTGTCT
Organism: Holtiella tumoricola; assembly: GCF_027857615.1. Lineage (NCBI taxonomy): Bacteria > Bacillati > Bacillota > Clostridia > Lachnospirales > Cellulosilyticaceae > Holtiella > Holtiella tumoricola. Next base: position 45,350 of record NZ_JAQIFT010000007.1, on the reverse strand, counting down.
CACATTGTATACTTATGTTAAATATTTTTACTCAGTGAGGCCTTATTATGGAACAAAACAATGACTTTGAAGCAGTACTTGCTTTTGCTGTTAACCTGGGTGAAATCATGCTAAAAAGTGGTGCTGAAACCTATCGCGTAGAAGATACTATTTGTAGAATTCTATCTCATCACCATTTTGATAAAGTAGATACATTTGTTACACCTACTGTAGTTATGGCAACCCTCAAAACAAAAAATTCTCATAACGCAACGACGTTAACACGTATTAAAAATCGTAGTACGCGTATGGATAAAATCGAAAAAGTCAATCAACTTTCTCGTAATTATGTTGAAGGTACCCTTACTCTAGATGAAGCTATCGTTACTTTAAAAGCAATTGATACTGCCCCTTCCTATTCACCTAGAATCATGACCTTTGCTACAGCCTTTAGTGCTGGCTTTTTCTCCATTATGTTCAATGGGAAATTAACAGAGTTTTTGATTGCTTGTGTTATAGGTGCTTGCGTCTCTGTTATACAACAGAATCTACGCTCTAAAGAGATCGTAAACTATTTAATTCTCTTTATGGTTTCTCTCTTTATTGGTACAATTATTGCAATCCTCAACTTATTTGTTGCCAATATTGTAGATACAGAAGCGATTGTTATTGGTGGTATCATGCCACTTGTACCTGGACTCGCCTTTACTAATGGTATTCGCGATACTATAGGAGATGAGCTCCTTTCTGGTATTTCACGCCTTGCTGAAGCACTCTTTATTGCAGTTGCCATTGCAGCTGGTGTTGGTATTCCAATGAGTATTGGTTTTTATCTAGGAGGTTTAATATGATTTTATCCTTTTTCGTCCATGTAATTAGTGCCTTTTTTGCTACAATCTTCTTTTCTATACTTTTTAATGTCCAGAAGAAGCATCTTATTGCTTGTGGCATCATAGGTGCTATAGGATGGGGTATTTATATTGTTGGAGTACTAAATAATTATTCAGATGTACTGTTTACTTTTTTAGGTGCTTATTTTGTAGCCCAAGGCTCTTACTTTTTAGCTAAATATAAAAGAGCACCTGTTACAGTCTTCTTAATTCCTGGTATTATACCTCTTGTTCCCGGTATAGGGCTTTATCGAACCATGTATGCACTACTTTTTTCTGATCATACAAAAGCATTAGAATATGCACTTACCACCTTTCAACTTTCAGGTGTTATAGCAGGTGCTATCATTATGGCAGCCCTTTTACCACTACTTTTCCGTCCTCGTAGACAAAAGATATAAGGAAGTGCTTTATAGTACTTCCTTTTTATTTACATCAGTTCAAACTTTACATATCTCTAATCTCTTTTTAACCAAAATTTAACCTTCTTTGAGTAAGCTAACCCTATATTACTTTATATTTACTACTCAAGGGGGCTTTCCATTGATAAAACATTTGACACGTTGTTCTATACGCCAAAGAAATCTTATAGGATTCTTTTCTCTTATTTCACTTCTTATTATGGTTTCTAGTATTTCATTATTCAGCCTAGATATCCTTTCCCGTAATACCGAGTCATTATATAACCAATCTTTTTCAACTGAACACTATAGTTGGGTTATTAAAAATGGCTTTAATACTTTAGAAAAAGAAATGTACAAAATCATCATCAATAATAGTACAAGCTCTATCCTTCAAACAAATGCAGATATGTTAAATGCCATTGGAAATCTCTATAGTATTAATGAAAATCCAGATATAACATATTTAGAGCAATTAGAAAATCTGGAACTTTATCTCAATGAACTTAAAGTATTTCATCAAGATATTCTAGCAGCTAGCTTAGCATCAGATACAGAACGTGCATTGTCTATTTTACAAAATGATTATGTTATAACAATCTCTAAAGCACACACTATTGCTACAAATCTTACAGATTATGCTCAAATGTCTGCTCAAGCTAAAATTGAACAGATCTTACTCTTAAAAACTATTGTAATCTCAATTATTGCTTGCCTTACTATAGTCAGTATTCTATTAGGCCTTTATATTTCATTTATTATTACAAAAAGCATCACACAACCTCTAGATACCTTTAAAGATTGCCTTACAAAATTTGCTGGTGGACATCTAAATATTACTGTTCCTTATAAAAACAATGATGAAATTGGTCAGCTTGCAATTTGCCTTGAAGAGTCTACCTCTACGCTTAAAAGTTATATTGAAGATATTTCTCATACACTTTCTCTTTTAGCGAACGGGCACATGGACATTCAGATTGCAAGCCATTATAAAGGAGATTTCAAAACAATTGAACATTCTATTTTACATATCTCTAATTCTCTTAATACAACCTTACATCAGATCCATTTAGCTACTCATGATGTAAGTGAAAATGCACTTCATGTGCTAGAAGGCTCTAAAGAACTTGCTGCACAAAATATTCATCAAAAGGGACTCATTACTCAACTTTTCAAAGTCATTGATGATGTATCTGTAAAATCTAATGAAAATACATTATCTGCCCATTCATTGTATGATCTATCTCTTGAACTTACTTCCTTTATCGAAGATAATAGTGAACAAATCATTGCTCTCACTCATACTATGGACGATATCAAAAAATCAACCTTTGATATTAAGCAGATTATAGAAGTTATTGATGGTATTGCTTCAGAAAGTCATCTTCTATCTCTTAATGCAACTATTGAAGCTTCTCGCTTTGGTAGTCAAGCTAATGCATTTAATCTCATTGCTAGGGAAATGCACGAACTCTCTATTAAAAGTGCATCTGCTGTCAAGAAGTCTACTACCCTTATTGAAAACAGTATAAATACTACCTTGAAAGGTAATGAAATCGTTCAACAAACAATAGATATATTAGACGTGTTAATTACCAAAGTCCACTCTACCTTATCTCCTATTACTTCTATTACATACTCTTCTAAAGAACAAGCTACAACACTTACTCATATGGAAGAAGATATAAAAGAAGTTTCAACTATTACTACAGATATTGCAGACTTTGCATCTAAAAGCGCTATGATTTCTGAAAATCTGGCTGCCAAATCTCAAGAACTTAATCTTCTGTTAAGTCAATTTACTTTTAATATTGAATAAATAAAGAGGGCTACCTACTAAAGGTAGCCCTCTTTATTTATATCTATCTACAATCCCACTTAAATTAGTTTCTAGGTTCAGGTCTTCTAGGAGTACATCCACAACCTTGTTCTAAACATTTTGGTCTTTCACCTACGTTAAGAGGTTGGATACATGGCTCAAGAAGATCGCCATCACAGAATTCTTTACAGCTACTTACTTCTGTACTGTTAACTGCTAAGAATTTAGGAGGTACACAAAGTCCTTCATGATGGAATTTGTATTGTACGAAGTAAACAACTTTGAAATACATTGTAAGACCAATTGCCATACAATCGTCATCTTTACCAATAACTTTTGCAAGACCTTGAGCTGAGATTCCTTGACGTAAGCTGTTGTTAGCTTCAAATTCACGGAATACATGATGTGGTTCTGGGCAGTTGCAGTTTTGGCAATGTTGATTTTCTACGAAACCAATATAGTTAATTGTTGGAACAAGTTTGTTACAACCTGCTGGGTTTTCTGGAGCGTAAGAAATACCATATGGTGTATAAAGATCAAATGCGATGTTGCTAGGATTAGTGTCTTCTGAGTAACCTGGGCAGTTTTCGCCTGGAAGGTATCTTAATGTCATCATACCTTCTTTACAAACTTTACAAGTAGAATCCATGATGCTTACTACGAATGTTACGTCGATGTCTCTTAATACTACTCTTGATAAATTAGGTGTGTTCTTGCTTGGTTTAATTTCTGAATATCTGCAGGTTTCTGGGCATATAAAATTGAAGTCGATATCTACTACTTTAACTTGGATAGTGTTTGCATTTTTCAAATCTAAAGTTGTAAGACCATCGAACACGATGTCTGTTGTACGATTTGTTGGTCCTTCACATGCGTCTACTAAATCATCTATTGAGAAAACACGGCAAAGATTAATACCGCATTCATCGAATACAACAGGAGCCATCATGGTTAAACATTTTGGTTCACCAATTGGTAAAATAAGATAACACCCCCCTAACCTACCACTTGAACCGCTTCCTAGATAACGCTATAATACCTCTGCACTTCTTTTTTGTTCTTATCATGCAAAATGGCATCTATTGAAAAATAGGTACTATTTTGCATTTCAAACTCTTAATTTAACCCAAAAGGTAGCAGATTCAAAAAATCATCCGTAATCCACTCTTGAATAAGTTATATATTTAATGTTATAATAAGTTAATCCTTGTATAAAATTTAATTGCAAGCCCAAAAACAGTATCTACTCGTTAGGTGCTGTTTTTTCATTTCAAAATCTCTATATAACAACAAAAATAGACTAGTCCCCCAACTAGTCTATTTTCGCTTAATCGTACTTTTTTACTCAATGAATATCTATTATGTAACCATTTATTCCGCTACATGTATATTAAAACACAACACATGTTATTTTTCAGTATTTATCTTTATATTTCGTTATTTTATCACATAATACATTATATATTGACAAAATTATAATTTTATTTTATCATTTAATTATTCATCGCAATACTTTGTTGACAGTATGTCAACCTAATAGCTTCCTAAAAAGCAATCTACTCTTGAAGTGGGTTGCTTTTTCTCTTTGAGAATGATATATTATTTTTGTCGTTAATTAATGTTATTTTTAATTTTTAAGATGATGTAAAAAGTAGCTTGCGGGCTACTTTTTTATTATTTAAAATACATTTGCTTTACATATATCACGACATTATAATTACATTATTGTAATACAGCTAGTTTTACATATCTCTATAGAAAATAACTTATAAGTAGATTAGTGTACTCTTATTTTCATATAAAAATAAAGTTACTTGCTCTCAAATGATAATTATTTATCACCCTTAGTAAGTAACTTTTTAATTTTCTCTAATGTATCCTTTCATTACTTGTATATATATTATTCTTTCCATTTTGTTCTTTCTACACTTTCTAGTTCTTCATACCTCAGCATAATCCCTTTTTCATGCGAACCCGTCTTTTCAAAAGTTACTTTTTTGCCCTCATCAATTTTTTCACCTGTCTATCCTTGGTTTCCATTGTGGTTAGTATCTTTTCCAATCTTCTATTAATTTTTTATAGGCTATCCCCCTCTCCTTCATCGTTTGATTAAAGCCTGCGCACTTTGTGCTGCTGGGTTAGCTATTCTGCAAGAACTTTCTAAAAGGTATTCTGGGTAACTTCTTCCCTGTTCCATATATTGCTTGATTCCCCATCTTTGTGGATTATAACTATCATGTCTTATATTTTCTACTGAATATAAAATTAGAAAAAGAATTTTTGTACATTCCTCAAATCAAAATTTATATAATATTTGTGAATCATATCATATAAATTTTTATCTGTAATCACTTAAATGTATGTATTTAACAAATTCTCACTATATAGTTTACCTTTCAACCATCTATATTATTTAGAATCATCAATAAATACTTTATATCTCTATACTTAAACTAAACGGAGCTACTTTTTATAGTGTTAACACTATAAAAAGTAGCTCTATATTATTCCTAAATTACTTTTATATAACTTTTAATATCTTAGGGAAAATAATTTTTTCAAAATTTCCCTCATTTTTTTCTTTTATTATTAATGCTCTATATTCCTTCCCTTCATAATTATAGTTTTCCTCAATATGTAAGAGCATTTCATATTCATGTAGATTATACTCTCCATTTTGTATAATACACCAACTATACATATATGGGCTATCCTCTAATAATTCTTGTATCTCCTTATCATTTCTAGGTTGTATCCAATGAATTTTACAATTTTTGAGTTCTTCTATAATATCCTCTGGAGTATCGAATATTATCTCTTTATTAGATATATATAAATTATTTTCAATATATCTTTTTTGCATAGAAGTTAATGGATATTCAGGCCATTCTACTATTGGCATTAAAAATATAAGTGATTCTCTATATAGAAATTTCTTCAAAATTCTAACTTCATTTTCAAACCCTTCTTTAAATCCTACATTAAAATCTATTATATTGTTACATATTCGAAACATCTTGTGCTCTCCTTATGATGTATTTTATTACCAATACCAATGATGCCCGGAACCTTTCCCTAACTTATTCGTTTTATCGTGATAATGTGACGGATATTTTGTTTTTCCTTTTCCTTTAACAGGTTGCTTTAAATGTATCTCCCCAATAACTTTACCTGTTTTTTTATCAACAACAGGTATTTTTACAGTTCCATCTCTTCCCTTTGTAGCAGGTGCCTTCTTACCATTAACCTTGCTTAAAACTTCATCTTCACTTTTTTCTTTTGTCCATCCACTTCTTCCTGCAACATCTTCAACTTTTGGTTCATCTTTTTCTGATCTTTTAGCTTTATCTCTAAGTTTATCTAGTGCAACTGTTATACTCCTGGTGACCTTTCTCCCCAATGGTCTAAATGCATCTTCAAATGCCTTTACAATTCCATCCCAATTTTTACTTACTTCATCCCAATTCAATGCTACTACTGTTACTGTTGGAACACCAACTATAATCGCTGCTATAGCCTCTCCAACCAAAGTGGGCTCTAATGCAGCTCCAACGCCACCTGTTCCACATGCAATTAATGCATATCGTACTGCTGCTGATAAATTTAAGGCATTTAAATTATTCTTAAGCGCATTAACAGCACTAGTCACCTCGCCCCAAGCACTACGCCTAACACGTGAATTTATTGTTAGTGTATAGCTAGGATTAATATATTTTTTATGAAATTCTATTAAATCTTTATCCTCTGATATTACTTTTTCAAATATCATTCTTTCATTTTCATTTAAATTATAGTACATCGCTTTTGCATATTGAATAATTTCTTCACTCATGCACTCTTCACACTCAACTTCACTACAATCAATATTTTCAGCCAAAATATTGATTGTTCCTGAAAAACATATGGAAGTTACTATTAAAACCCATGCAATTATTCTTCTAAAAAAACTTTTTTCTGCATTTCTATCACTCCTTTATATTTTCTTTATATTTATATCGTAACAAAATTGTATTAATTTATATATATTATTTTATTATTTTATTTTCATTTATTTATTACAAAAAAAATCATATAAAAACTTCTTATTAACAAAACCTTTCCTATGCTTTACTATTATTTTATTTATATTTTTTCTGAAGTACTTCTAATTGCTTATTAGATAGGATACCCCCATCTTTATGATATTCTATGAGATTCCATCCTAGCTTACCATTCTGTAATACTTGTTTAATGACTGCGTAGCCTGTTCCCTGTAAACATGTACCTCTGCTTTCATCAGATTTTCTTCAAATCCCATAAGCAAGTCAGGATTTACAGTGTTCAACCGTAGAACAGCTTTCTTATGTACTAAGCCATATTCTACAACATAGGTTGTATTAAACATTCCACCATCCAAAACTTTGCTTCTCAAATCACTTTTTCCTATAACGCATTATTAAAAATATCATCGATTGTTTCTATCGCAACCTCTTGAAAAAGACTTGACTGAAAATTCATATCTAAACTCTCCTTGTATAATCACAGACAAATTCTAATTTATAAGTCTATAAGATATCTATTTTTATCATATTATTTAAATAAAATCATCATTTAATCAAAAAAATAAAAGGTAGAGCCTAGGCTCTACCTTACAATATACTTCCATATTTAATTAAAAGACTTCTTACATGATTCACATTATACTTGCCTGTATTCCAAAGTGTAACATCTGTAATGACGTTTTCTTTCACAAGCCTATCTACTCCACCCAACTTACTCAATAATGCTGGCACGTTCTTCAGATTAATTCTGTCTAACCTATTCCAGCTCGCATCATTTATCTGCACGCCACTATCAATGATTTTAGTTACTGCCTTTTTAAGTTCTGGATCTTCTTTAATCACTGGCTCTTTCCACCCCTTAGGCACTTGAACATGTGGTGAGTCTCCAAAAGCTCCTCCCCATTCTAATCCCAATTCAGATGCAATCTTTCCACACTTATTAAAGAAAGCTTTATCACTATACTCTTGCCCTTTTACATTTTTACAGAAGTCAAAAGCCATACCACCTAAATGATTACTGTCTAAAGTCCAAGTAACTTGCTTCTGTGATGGATTAGCATATTTCTCAGCAAATGTTACAGGTACGCCCATAGCTTTTGCTTGTGCTACTGTTCTACCTTGGCATGCTAAATAGTACTGCCTTTCTTTTGTCCTTAATGTTTCTACTATAAGCACATTTAACTTTTGTCTTTCGCATTCTTCCATAAAAAGAGCACAAGCCTTTTGAGCCTGTGCTGATAATTGTTTTATATCTCTACATTGTTTTGTTAAATCACTCATTTTCATTTACCTTTCCTTCATCTGCTAATCTATTTTTCACTTCTAAAATATCTACTAAAACCTTAGGAATTTTCAAACCTAGTAGCGCCGCATTTTCAATAATAGAAATCCCCTCTGTTGTAATATAAAACCAAAGTGTTGCTGTTCGAATCATTCCACCCGTATTAAACATCTGGTCACATACATTGGCCACAATCAAAACCATAAACATATTTCCTTTTTTCTCTAATCCTTCAGCTGCTGCTCTGGAGCTCAATCTACCATTTTTAGTTTTATCACTTTTACCTCTATAGGCCTTTCTTAATCCCATATAAAAATCAACTGCCGATAACAGCAATAGAAATAAAATAAGCTTATCTGCTACCCCAAACAAAAATGTAAATACCGCTGCAATAAAAGCTATTAATATCTCAAAAACTCTTTCAATATTCATCTTTTCTCTCCTTATTTTATGTGTTTAGGCACTAAAAAGAGCACCTCAAATGAGATGCTCTAAATTCTGTGTTTATTTTCATACGTTATATCTTTAATCTAATTATTTTCTTTACTTATTATACTTTTCACTACACTCCATATGGATATTAGTGTTAATATAGCACCAAGTATAGTTCCTATTGTTATTAAAACAAAAGACAAACTACCATCTAATAATATTGGTAACATAAATACCAACAGAGCTAAAAGGGGCAAGTTCTTGTTAAGTCCTTTAACTACTCCTTTTTTCCCTACAAAATAATATATAATGCTTAACACTAAAAGCATTGGGACCGAAATCATTACTATTACCAAAAATTGAGTTCCTGAATTTTCATGCCAAGAAACTTGTGGGTAGTATGAAGTATATACATATTCAGATAGTAAGATCGTCATAAATAATATACTATTTAGTACTAATAATAATATTTTACTTTTAATATTTCTCATCAAATCACATCCTTAGTCAATAATATTTATTATATAACATATCATTGTTTTATCCTACTAATCCAAGTTCCTTTTTGACTTCTTCTTGATACTTTTCTGGAATAACTTTTTCCCCTATTCCTTCTAACTGCCATTCATAATCAGCAACTAGTACTACACAAATCTCTGTTTGTTGTGCAGCTGGACACTTTTCTACTTTCTTTCTTCCTGCATCTACTAATCTTGCATTTGCTCTTACTTGTACTGGATATTGTGCTGTATCAATCATTGTGATACCTCCTTTAAATTATTTTATTTATATAAATTCTATTTGGGATTTAATATCAGGTCTAGTTTTTCATCCATCGCCATAAGCAACTCCATAATAAGAATTGAATCACTCTCGACACTCTCGACTTTAGTATTAGTATCTGTACTCAATTCCATATTAAGTAAGTTATCACTCGCAGTAGCCTCAGTGTTTGAGTGAATAATCGGTATAATTAATTTTAAATCATCAGGTCTTTTGCCTAACTTACACCATGAAAACTCATTTTGTGCCCTATTATAAGTTAATTGGTACTCATAACCATCATTGGGGGATTCACCATAGGTCACACCATTGGTAGTAACACAGTTTTCATCATCCCTATACTCTTCATGTTCTTTGAATGTGTCATCAGGGTGTGCCCAAACAACAACATCACCACTTAAATATATTGTCATAGAATTTCCTCCACACCAAAAATTGAAATTTGTGCATTATCTATTACCCAAGAGTGGAAATGTAACTCTTGTCCAGCAAACAAATAAACACTACAGAACGTACCTTGATTTAAATTAGAATCACGTGATGCACCATATTCATATACTAATTTTCTACCCTCGCCAAAGTTGGGGTTTGCGGTATTGACGGGAAATCCAATCATTGTAGAATCTAAAGTTGGTGTACTTACTCCCTGATATTGTGACCCATCTAAAGGTAACAACGAGAACGGTGAATGTACTGCTATCTTTGATGTTCCTGTCACTCCTTGACGAATATTAAAATAAAGTACAACAGTACCTGAACGTTTAGCTACAAACTTACCTAAATAAATCCAGTTACCCGATATTTTATTAATGGGTCCGTCATAGATAGTCTGCAATAACGAATGTTTGCTAATAGTATATTTCTTCTCAGAAACGTTTGCTATGGATGCAGTAACATGATCCTTGATATTATCCTTACAAGCTGTTACATGGTTATTTGTACCAGTTAAACTATCTGTAATATGTCTATTAGTTCCACTTAACTCAGTACTCACATGATGTTTAGTAGCTGTATGCTGACTTGTAACATGGGTTGTCAGAGTACTTATTTTCTCTAAAATAGCTGTTTTAGCTGAATTAAGCCATTCATTAATTAAAGTATTAAGTGGTTTAGATGGATCAGAATTAACTTTCTCATTAATAACCTGTCTAACGTCACTTGAAACATCTATATTTTCAATCTGCCCAGCTAGAGCATTAATTTGTTTTTCATTATTTTTCATTGTTGTATCTATGTTATCCATATTTTCATTGATAATAGCAATATCCACTGCATCTGTACCATCAGGTTTCTTCAACCCATAATTTGTAGTATTTTTCATTACATTGCTCCTTTCTATATAACCTTAACTTTATCCCATGTATGTATTGATAAAGCTGACCAAGTGTAGGCTTTTAGATTATTCCAGTAGTTATAGGTGTATTCAAAAGTAAATGCTAGATGTGCAGGTTTCACCTCTTCTATTGCACTTGTTAAATCCTTCATATTAGCAGGGACACCTTTTATACCTACAAATTTAACCACAAATCTATATTCGTTAGGGTACTCTATCACTTCTACCTCTCCATTTGAAAAGGCACTGGCTAGATTTACAATCATTTGCTTAGTTGTTGTTCCCGAACCTCTAATCTTAGACTTAATGCGTTCTCTTCTGAATTCATAATTCTTTTCTATTTCAGTGGGTAAACCTAATATTTTCTCCCACCTTGATAGCCCCCACGTAGCTGTTTCAATAAACATCTGATTAAATAAATCTTGTTTAAAGGCTATCACCTCAGCCAAGTTCATTCCTAAAATTTCTTGAAGAACTTTCATTTGCTCAATTTCATGCCAGTAGGTAGGTAGATATTTCATTAAGTCAACTTCTATGATTTCATCATGTGTACTTTCTTGAGATGATCCATAGGAGGATTCTCCATATAAGTTTTGGCCATAACCCATCCATTACACCCCCTTCAAATCATTCCAAGTAAGTCCTGTTCTGGGCAAAAAATCACTTGCGTGTTTACCATCAAGCAAATCAGCGTCCATCCCTGAACCTACCCCATCATTATTACTTGTCCAAATTTTTCTCCATCCTGGTGAATAACTACTTCCATTATTGATATAAACAAATTCCGAATTAAGAGCAAGTGCACTCCCTGCACTTGATGTTGTAGGCGTAAGAATTCTAATTGTATAGGCTGTGGATGTTCCAAGCACTTCTACTATGCAACCTGCTAAATGAATCTTTCCAAATCCAGAATCAGTTATAATCTGATTCGAAGCATAACTCCAACTACCTCTAGCAATCCAGTGTGGCTGTTGAAAAGCTCCTAAGTTAGTGAGTAAGTTGATAAACTGTGTCGTTGTAATTTCATTATTATTCCCACCAAAGTTTACTGAACCTGAATGTACCCTTGTAAAGCTAGAAGCGTGTAAATTATCTACGGTATCAGCATTTCCACCATTTGCTGGTAATGAAGAAGGCCTACCAGTAACACCTGTCCACGCTACAGATTCAGCTCTATCTACTACTCCATTGCCATTAGTGTCATATACGGCCTTAGTCATATCACCATAACCAGCAGCACCTAAATCCTCTTTTGAGACAAACTTAGCATTAGCCTCCGTTTCTGTATAATATCTACTATCATGATCATGTTCTAGTGCTGCTGCACCTATATTACCTGGTGTTACATCTTGCCAGGTATTATCACACCTTAGGAATTTCTTATTGTTAACTGTTTGAGTTGCAGGAACATGATTACCATGGGAAGCATTGGCTTTTCCATTCCATGTAGCTTTTTCCGTATCTGTAACATGACGCGTGTTAGCATCATTAGGATGTACATATCTATTAGCATTAGCCTCTATACCAGATAACTTACTTTTTTCAGCTGTTGTATAATCTTCAGTACTTAATCCTTTTCCACTTACCTTATCTACTTTATTGGATACTGTATTCCATAAATTTCTTTCAGCTGCAGTTATATGTTTAATGGCATCTGATAGATGTGTATAAGCTGCATTCCAATTATTTATCACTGTTTGTGTTAGTGCATCTATAATCCCCTTATTGCCATGGGTATGTTTTTTACTATTCATATCATCCAGAGTATTCTTATCCTCTTTAGCCATAAGTCCATCTATCTGGCTTGTAGCTTTAGGAATAGCGTTCGCACTAACAGCAATCCACTTAGTGCCATTAAACCTATATGTATAGTCTGTGTCATTCACATTAACTGTCCAACCATCTTGAGGCTCTGGATAAGTCGTTGCAATATCTGCAAAGGTGTCAACTGATTCTTTCCAATCTATGTTCATCTCCAAAGCAGCCAATTTATTATCTATTTCATTGCGTGTATACTTGTCATTCCAGTTGGCTCTCTCTGTAGAAGTCAAGTGTCGTATTGTATCTGAATCATGTGCATTGAACTCCGTCTTAGAGGCCTGTTGAATATTGTCTACATTTCCTAATCCTACTTGCGTTTTAGTGACTTGATGTGGGTTACTCAAATCTTCTTTATGTAAAATAAACTCAGCTTTAGAAGCTTGTTGGATATCTTCTACATTTCCAAGTCCAATCTGATGTTTATTTACAGCATGTGGGTTATCCTTTGTATTTTTATGATTTAGTATTTCTTGCTGTGCTAATCCTAGATTCTGATTAGTAGCTTCTAGATTTTCATTCGTAGTTCTTAAGTTTTCATTTGTTATATCTAAATCCCTTTGAAAGGCTCTACTATTCCAACTTTCTCTTTCATTACCTGTAATATGACTTACCTTATCCTCATGATGAAAATCTAGTTTATTCTTTACATGATTTATAAGATTTTCTAAGTAGTAAGCTGCACCTTGCAATTTATTAATATCTTCAGCTTCTACCATATCTCCATAAGTCTCATAGGTAATGTATAGGGCCTCATATTGGCTAAATACTTTAAGATAAGTCTTCCAAACCTCTTCTTTTTTATCTAAGGTATAAGCTAATACACGGTCTCCTGCCTTATTAGGCAACGTATAAATTTCTATAGTTTTCTCTAGAACATGGTCATGCTCTAAAAAGCCTTCCCACTTGCCAGCCTCTAGTGTAATTTGTTCATCTACAATTATGTACGGTTTATCTCGTTTATTTAACCTGGCAACAAAATTGTAAATTTGCTTTAGGTTCATACTACACCTCCACTACTATATTTCCTATAGCAGGTATTTCTTCTTCTGTTAATTTTATGTTAGCTGCTGTATTATTCAGCTTTAAGTCTGTATAGTCTACTACACCCTCAACGTCTAAAATCAAACTTCCTATAATAGCATACGAGATAATGTTTTTCTTAAAAGTAATGCTTTTAAAATACTCTTGTATCTTTACCTTTACATTCTGTTTAACACTCTCTAGCAATACATCTGTTCCTATCTCTAAGGTTACATTAATATCAATGTTCTTAGGCGTTGGTGCGACTACTGATACACTTGCACCTATAGGTCTTACCTCTTCTATATGTAAAGCCACTTTATCTATCAAACCTCTGTCAGCGGGAAGTTTGTCTGTATCTGTAATAAGTACCTTCACCGTACCTGGTCCATCCCATAAAGGAAATATTTTAGCATCGCCTACACCTTCAACTTCTGTTGCCCATATTTTATAATGATGAACATTCCCAGAAGTAGCAGGCATACGAACATTTAAGTAAAATCGCTCTCTTAAACGATCATCTGATTCTAAATCTTCACCTGCTATCAGAATATCTTTTAACTCTGCTGTTGTAAGACCTTTTATATAAGAAATAGGTAGTAAATTACCACTGTATAGGTTGCCTATTCTTCCTAGTTGTTCACATTCAAGCCTATACTCAAAGTCTTTTATCTTTTCTACTACACAATAAGTTGCATCTTCTAGACCAAATCTACTGCCTATTGGTACTTCTACATTAAAAACACCTTTTCTGATTGTTTGAGTAGCTTGTTTTCTATAAATGCCCATATCTGCACAGCATTTATCTAAATCTTCTCCTGTACTTGTATCAACATAGGTTCTATCTGCCATATACGCAAGTTGCATGTAGACTTGAGCCAATTCGAAACAAGCGGGTGCTAACGCCATATGCATGAGACTTCCTTCTCTTTTGTCCATATCATTAGGCACTTTTTCTAAAGCACTCTTAATCAATTCTTCAAAGGTCATATTTTCACCTCACTTTCTATCCGGATATCTCCATGTACAGTTACTGCAGTAAAGCTTACGTAAAGCCCCTCTTCAATATCAGTTATGGCAACATCCTCTAGTGTTGATATCCTGTCATCTACTAATAAGCACTCATTTAGTAATCTTGGTAACTCTACTCTTGCTAAATCTTTAGGCTTACCTACCAACTTATTCATTTCTTCACCATAATTCCAACTGAAAATAAGATGATTGTATCTTCCTGTTTTTAATGCAAGGTAGATACTTTGTTCCATAGCCTTTTTATCATCTATCATTCCTAATATTTTCTTACTTTCAAAATCTATATAAAAAGTTTTAGAAGGCATATGTTCAAATGGTTGCTCTGTACTAAGATCAAGTAAATTACTCTGCGGTATAAGAGATTGTGGCATTAGGATCACCTACCTTATCCAAAATAACATATTCTTCACCTGCCGCACTTACAATAAGCCTATCACCTACCTTTATCTTAGGTTGAAGAATACAAGTACGGATAACTTCCGTTAAAGAGCTCCCACTACATATATCCCCACCACTACTTGCTGTCGTTTTATAGTCTTTTACTTGAAGAATTCTTTCTTGAAGACTTTCTGGAAATATAAGTAACTCCTCTGTCAATTCTAGGTTTTCATTGATTTTGACCTTTAGAGGATTTATACCTGTTACTTTACATGTAAAAAGTCTAATCCCCATCCCTTCATATTGATACTTTGCAGTTCTTTGCATCTTTTCAAATAGACTCATTTATATCACCACCATTTCTAAACTCATTGTGTGTTCTTGATCTGTAAATGTATGTACTGCTGAGTTAATTAAAAAATAGCCCTCTATGTTTTCTTCTGGAATAAAAACATATGGACTATAACCTGCTTTACATCTTATATCCCCTAAACATTCTAGCTTAAGTGATTTCTTTTCTCTGTTCTTTACCTTTAGCAATGCTTGAGCTTGTTCCATGACTTGTGCCTTGTTTAACTCTTTATCCAATACATCATGATACTGCAATCTACCCCAACGCGCCTGAGTTATTTTGTCTTCTACTACAACTTCGCCTTCTACCCCGTCTTGTATCAGCTTAACCCGATTATAAGTATCTGAATCAATATCTTTAGTAGACTCATAATCCAATAGAAGTGTATCGCCGTCTATAACAAGGTCAAGCTTTGTATCTGCTATATCAAGAAGTTCCATAGCACCTACATTGTCTTGAAGAAAATAAGTTCTACCCGTTGCTAAGAGTGTCTTCTCTAATGCTCTATAAATCGCATCAAAATACTCTTTGTTATCTACTATTGTCTTAGGAATGACATAGCCTGTAGAGACAACCTTACCTAGTTTTATCTGATTAACCTTTGCAATAAGCTTTAAAATTTCATCTGCTGTCTTATTAGCCACACCAAAGCTATCTTTATTTTTAAGATATCTAAGCTGATCATAAGCTAATATTTTCTTTTCGTGTTCACCACTTACCTTGAAAACATACCCATAAAATATAGGCACATCATTGAGTTTAAATAATATAACATCACCATTATTAATAGTTATTTTGTGAGTAAATACATCACCACCTATATAATCAAACTCTAAACTTCCTGCCCTTCCTTTTCTTGAAGTCTTATAAATAACCTTCCCGTGTGGAACTTCAAAAATACTGCCTTGTCTATTATCAATAAGTAATTGAGTCGTCATAATGTTAACACCTGACCTGGATAAATTACATTAGGATTTGATATATTGTTCTTCTTCGCAATGTCCTTATATTTGCCACTATCCCCTAAGCACTTTTTAGCTATGCTACATAAAGTATCTCCTTTTTGTACTGTATAAGTCTTAGGAATTTCTTTTTCTACCGGTCTTTGTTCTGTTTTTGTAACAGACGCTTGATTGGTTTTAGATTCATTAACTATTTCAACCTTTTTAACCTTAAACCATCTATACTCCTTAAAACTTATGGTGTATTCAATATCACCGACAGCACCAGCTTTTTCTTTATAGCTAAAGTCTTCAATGGTACAAGCCCAAGATAAATCGACACTGGTACCTGTAATCACAAGTCTTACAGGTTTACCAGTATCTCTCCATCTTTTTATCTTTTCTATGTACTCTATAGGTTTTAATAAATACTTACTTGTAACATAAGGGCCACTATTCATAGAAAAAAAACCTTCTAACTTTAAAGTAGGTGCTTTAACTGTATTAATAACTGTTACCTCACCTATATTTTGCAGAATGTGACTCTTGTTATTCCCGCTTTCTTTTATTTCAACTTCTTCTGGTAATACCGGAAACTCGAAGGCTTCTGCTTGATTATTGAAACTTAAATAGATTTTAGCCAAGTCCATACACCACCTTTGTACTTGCTTCCATTTCTTCCTCTATGGATTTCTCTATACGCCTTACAATTTCATCTATATCTACATCTTTACTTACTGGACCCGTCTTGATATTAACTTTCGGAGTCAGTGTGACAAAGTTCTGGATAGATTCCATTTCAGCAAGTTCGCGCATAATTTCAAGGTCTTCATTGGATACATCTACTGTATCTTCAATGCTTCCAACTGAATCAATATGTCCACCTTCAAAGCCCATACTATTCATAGATGTTGTAAGGTCTTCAAAGATTTGTATTGCTCCATTTGATAAATCCACACCAAAGTCATAACCTTTATTAAAATTATCCGCTACATCAAGCTTTTCCATACGTTCTATAGTAACTGCTTGTTCTCCGAAGGTGTCATCAGCCCATGATTGCATATTGCTTCTCCACCCTGCTAGTGTATCAGCCATGCTAGAGCCAAAAAGTGCATCCATAGCATTTGCTATACTCTCTAAAATACCTAATACTGTGTCTGCAAAGCCTATAAATAATCTAACAGTTGCTGCTAAAGGATCATTACAAAAGTTCCCAAGAAACTCACCAAATACAGCAAATAAATTCCAGATGTCAGCAACTAAGTTGTAAAGGAATGCGTAGAGCCCAAAGAATATCCCTGTAACTGTTCCTATAATTTGTTCTGTTGTTACACCCATACTATGCAACATAGTCATAAACAATATTACGCTACCGATCACCATTAATATAGGATAATTCATTATAATCCACGCACCAGCTTGTGCTATTAATGCTGGTACCATTGCCCATAATTTCGGCAATAGCATACTCCCTATAATCATACTTGCTCCTAACAACATCATACTAACGAAATCCCTGTTTTCTATAAATAGGGATGCTACACTCCCTGCAACATTCCCCATAAATACCAATCCATTTGTTATCCATTCAATAACAGTTGCTATCATAAGTAAAAAGCTCATGCCTTGTGGCGTATCTAACCACTCAGCAAATGCGTAGAATTGATTAATCAAAGGATTTAGAATACCTGTCCCCTGATCATTAGCAAGATAATGTAAAAAGTTTGTCCAACTATTGCCTAATCTGGTTGTGACATCTCCCCATGTTCTAGGGATGTTTTCAAAAGTGCTATTAATGACATCTTTTTGATTTTCAAAGGCCTGTATGATTACATCTGTTGTTAGCTCACCATCTGCCCCCATACCTTTTAATTCACCTCTTGCTACGCCTAAACCATCTGCTAAAACTTTCATTAAGTAAGGTGCATTTTCACTTAAAGAACGTAATTCATCTCCTTGTAAAACGCCACTACCTAATGCTTGTGATAACTGTAGCATAGCTGATTTATTCATTTCCTCGGTACCACCACTGATACGAATAGCTTTATTAATTTGCTCTGTAAAATCCATAACCCCTTTTGTACTATCAAAAGCGCCTGACATAGTTAATTTACTCATCATATCTACAGTCTCTGCATAACCACTACGAGTATCATTAGCCATCTGAAGAATTTTCTTCTGCAACTCATAATGCTTTATTAACCCATCATTCATCATACCAATTCTTGAATTAATCATCATAGCTTCATCGTTATAATTCATAAATCTATTGATGCCATTACCTACACGCTGTATTAATTCAAGACCTTGATTCACTGCAATAGTAGCACTGCCTAACCTATTCATCATGCTTTCGCTGCGCCGGACTGATTGGGTAAATTCATCCTGATTTTGAGTCATACGGTCTTGCTGTACCTGTATTTCTCTCATCTCAGCACCAAGTTCATTAACTGCATTTCTGGCCATTTCAAGTTCTTGAGTTCCAAAATCTATAGCGACATTCTCACTAATACTATTTTGCATACTTTCAAAAGTATTCAGTGTAAGTGCCATGGCCTGTTGCATCTGTCTTAATGGCCCTGTCACACCATCATACAAACTCATTGACTGTTGAATCGTTGCCATTCCTTACACCTACTTTCTTTTATTTCGTCTAGCTGCTTTCTTTTCAGCTTCAACAACTGTATCAATACTTGCATAGATAAAAGCTTTCTCTTCCCTTTCCATGCTTAGCAATTCACTTGGTCTTATTTTAAGTTTATGGAGGGCATAGTGAGCATAATGAGCTTCACTATCACCCTCCTTAATTAGTTTTTTACTTCTTCTTTGAGCTGATTCATATCTTTTGAATAGCCATTCAATTCTTGCATAGCACTTAATAATTCTTGATACTCTCCTGGTGCACTTAATAGTTCAAGTAAAGTATCCTCTTCCCCACGTACACCAAAGAAGTTTTGTAATTCCTCAGATTTAAGATCTGGGTAAACAACACAAGCTGTTGCCATTTTCAACATAAATGCCTCCTGGTCTAGTTGCTTCACTTTTACACCTTTTTTAATAGCCACCTCTACCATGCAACTTTTTCTAATCTTCATTTCTTCTTTTGTTGTAATACCTCTTAATTCAAAAGCTTCAATTTCGCCTTTTTCATTTTTAAAACGATCACTAATAACTCTTTTAACTGTTTCTGTTACTCTTTGATTTTGAACCATAAATGCTTGTAAATTCATCTCTATTTCCTCCTTAGCCTAATGTTGGCTTTTTAAATTTTTCTAATAAATCTGCATCACTAAATGTAAAATCTAAATCTTCCTCAAGGACATCTGCATCTACATCAAAGCTTGCTAAAACAACGCTGTCTAAGTTGCAGTCTTTAAGTAGTACAGTTTGTGCACCAATTGAAGAGGTTGGGTCCTCATTAGTCACCTGAATATCAAAATAGGTATCCACGCCTGTTTTCATATATTTGATCATAAGTTCTCTAAAAAGTGATGTGGCATAATACACCGTCATACTTCCCTCACCACTCCAACCATTTGCCTTATGTTGTGTTCCTCTATGCCCTAAAGTCTTGATTTCTGTCTTTTTCTTTTTAGCTGTAGCTTCTAAATTTTTGGCATAAAAAAGAGGCTCCACCCTCCCATCAATTGTGATGAAAGCTCTAGCCTCTTGTCCACTTATGGTGTCACCTGCTTTAAAAAATCCCATACTCTACCTCCTATCTTACTGTTACAGTCATATATAGCTTTTCCATGCTATCTACTGGTTGCACATAAACATTAGCTACAACTGAATCACTTTCTTGTCCTGGTAATACCTCAACATCTTTTGTACTATCAAAGTTTTGAATTGCACTAATCCCTTGAAGCGTATCTAGATAATTAATACACTCACCTTTAAAGAGCTTTCTACCATCAGCATGATTATCTGTACTACCAAGATAATTTCTAGCAAAGATTCTATGCATGTCATTACCAATAGCATCTAATACACGGATCACTCTATTTTTTCTAAAGGATTTATCCTTATCTGCAGTAAAACTTATAAGAGTATTAATATCTTGTTCTACGACAGCCTTACCACCTTGTTCTATAAAAATAAATTCACCCTTTTGTAAGGCTTCTATAATTTGTGTATTGGTATATCTTGCATCTACATCTACACTATCATCATAGCTTGTATATGTATTGGACTGATTCACTTCTGCCCCTGCAGTAGCTGCTGCTACCCATGCTGTAGCCTTTACTGCATCAATGACTGTGCCATCGGTTAATTTAACACCATTTTTCACACTAATAATTCCTTCATAATCTGCAGTAGGATAGTTTTCAAGTACAGCTTGTACTTTTTTACCTTCATCTTCTCTCATACGTTTAATAAAAGCTACTGTTGCGCCTTTTACAGTACTGTCTGTTGTAGGAATAGCCATCGTATTCCATGTAAAAACTTCAATAGCCTTAAAGTAATCAAGGTAATCTTGACTTTCAGCTACTGTATCTGTTCCATTAGTTAAAGGTGTCCCTGAACTTGCTGCAAGAGCACCTGTTCCGCTAAATGTCACAAAGCTATTGTTCTCTAAATCTTCAACTGTTTTCCCCAGTTGTTCATGTACAGGACGACCATCTAAAAGGGTTATAACCTTAAATGTTCCTTCTGCATCTACATCTTCTGTTAATATGACTGACAGTGCATTTCCTCTGGTTCCTCCATACTTTGCAGTTATTGTAAGAGGTGATACTGTAGCTGTTGCTTTTGTCCCATCATTTACACGATAAAGAAGTATCTTACTAGCTCTTTTTACGGCCTCTTTAATAAGTAAAAGTTCTTGATCTAAAAGACTATAACCTAATACTTCTTGAATATCGGTTTCATTAGTAATCTCTATAACCTTTTTACTTGGTCCCCATTTTAATGATAAAGGCATTGTCATAATCCCTCTATCGGATAACGTCCCAAGTGGCTTACCAGCACTCTTAAAATTAATATATGCACCTGGTCTTACCTTATTCTGAACAGTAAATGTGCCTCCTGCCATTATTTCACCTTCCTTCGTTTTTCTTTTTTCAATAATTCTTTAACTTCCTTCACACTGTATGTTTTTTCATCCTCTAACAGGACCGTTAAAAGATAGTGTTCTTCTTGTTCAAATTGCTTACTCTGCAAGAACTGTTCCTTTATAAACTTACTTACCATAGGCATTTACCTCCAATCGTTTCATCTTAGGATATTGTTTTGCTTGCTTAATAAGATGGACTTTGTAATCAATAAAAAAATGAAGTACCTTATCGGATACCTCATGTTTCATGTTTTTACCTTTTATTTTAATGGCTTCTAATACTTCCATTTGTTCATAGAGGTTGTTGGCCGTCTGCTCAGCATCCTTATTACTTGTTGTAAAGTAATGGATATCTAAACTTACTTCATGGATATATCTCCTATCTAGCTGTTGCTCTCTTGAGCCATCCAGTACCTTTACAAAGAAACTTGGCTCTTCAAAACCTTGTGATACTGCTTCACCATAGATAGGTATAGGATTATAAAAACGATCTAATTGTTTAATCACTTCTTGTCTTATATCAAGCATCATCCACCTCCTAGTTGAACAGTTGTTTTAGGACTTGCACCGTATGTTTATCCGCTATTTGCTGCAGAGAGCGCTCTACTTCCTTCATAGATATAGTAAGCATAAAGTGACCTTCTACCCAACCTTTATTATTACGTTTACGGTGCCCATACTCAACAAACGATGCGTATTCTACGTTGTTATAGATAAGAATAAAGTGTGTGTTACCATTTTTCCTTACACCTGTAATATACCAACCTTTTCGGAGTGTACCACCTAAATGTCCATCATATCTTGCCTTGGTTCTTAAAACTTTTTTACCTTTGTTCTTTCCATTTTTAATGCTATATTCATAAGTTCCATAGTCACCTACAGGCGTTCTTTTTTTAGTTTTAGCTAGTACTCTATTGCTTGCTTCTTTCAAGATAGCTTCTATAAGTTGTTGACCGACTTCGTTCTTAACAGCTTCTTCAAAGTTTTTAGCCATCTTTTCAAAAGCTTTATAATCCATTTCCCCCCACTTGGCCATTATGCTTTACCTACTTCAACAAGATTAATCTCTTGATGTGTAGAATAAACTGCTGGTAAACCACTAGCTTCAAGGTTATAGGTTCTACCATGCTGAATAACTGCTATTTTACTTCCTGGTTTAACCTCTATCTCTGGTGCTAAAAATAACTTAACCATTTGACTTACTTCTGCACTAACAGAGCCTTGCTTAGCATGAGCGTTTGAATTGTGCGATAATCTACATGGTTGGTTTTCAGCTATAATACCTTCTTGAATTATTGTTTCACCATCTATTTTGACAGTTGTTGTTCCCTTGATAGTACATAAACCACTATATGTCTTTTCTAGCATTTTTCTCGGTGTCATTTAGGCCACCTAACCTTTCTATAGCTATTTAACTCCGACTTATAATCTTCTATAAGACTAGGATTTTTAATTTTCTCAATAGCTATTTGACTAGCTGTTTGATAACTCCAAGAAACATCACCTTCAGCCATGCCTTTCATTTCACTATCAACTTTTTCTTGTCCATATTGAGTGCTTCTATAAGTATCTACTACCATAAATAGAACCGTCTCTTCTAAGCCTTTTGGTACAGACTTTACATTACAATAACTACATACTCTTTTTTCAACTCTTCTAATAATGAAGGTTATGATGTCGTCTTTACTTCTATCATCTTCTGAAATACCTAGCAAAGTTTTTGCTTCTTCTAGCATAGTTACCTCCTGTTCAAATAAGGGTAGCTTATGCCACCCTTTAGTTAATAGTCGCCATAAAGACTTGATCTGCATAAGGGAATGAAGGAAGTGCCGTTGCTACTGCCTTAATCCATTTAGCTACTGGATCAGTTGTTGCATACTGTTCTACAATGATATTTCCGATATTTGTAATATCTATATCACTCTTATTTCTAAGCTCAACTTCTTCTGCTGTAAGTCCGTATAATGTCTCACCCATCATACCATCTGGCATAAGAATAAACATATTATCAGCTAAATAACGTTTAGGTGTATAAATACCTTTGTTATTTTGAATACGGTATTGTGCATCATATGTAGCAATAACTGGTAAATCTTGACTTGCTAATAATTGGTTCAATTCTACAAGTGTTGCCACTTTAGCAGCATTCACCCCAAACATAGCAGTTCTAATCTTCTCATCTTTAAGAATTGCATTCAGTACAGTTCTTGAAGTTAGCGCTCTTGTTGGTGTAAAGCCTGTATCTGCTACAATCTTATCAGTCATTGTATAAATATCACCTAAAATGTCTGGTGTACCTGACTTCCAAGTTTTTGTATCTTTGTGTCCACTTGGTGTACCAAAGTCAATCGTTCCTTTCACACCATTTTCATTAAGTACAATTTTACCTGTACTAAGTGCTTCCATACGCATTGCCTCAACTCTTGTTTTTACAGATGCTACAAGGTTGTCTACATCATTAAAAAGCTTTTTAATAACTTGCTCCTCTTCCTGAGCATTTCTAGGTGCATTAAGAGCAATCAATTCTTTTTCACTTACTTTTATTTTACGTTTAATAAGAGCCAACTCTTCAATTGCTTTAGAAGCACCTTCACGTGATGCAATTTCTGTTTCAGTATCAAAGGCATGAACAGATGCAGCTACTGGCAGGTTACTTGCACCTTTAACCATTTCGATTTCTAATCCTTCAATTTTTCTTTCTGGAAATAAAACATCTCCCATCATAGGAATAGGCTGACGTGTTTTTGTATAGTTAATAAGTTCTTGTGTACTCATAATTTCTTCAATTCTTGGCATTTTATTTCACTCCTTATCTCAATGTAATTTTTGGACATTTTGTTGTTAATGATGTTTTAATTTCTTCCTGTAATGTTCCACTGTTGTCAATAGCCTGTTTTAATCTTGCTTCAATAACATATCCTTCAGCCATAAGTGCCCCTGGTTGTGGACCATGTGTTACATCTACAGTAGAAAAAAGAATACCTATAACTGCCTGACTTGAAACTGTCGACGTTGTAGCAGCTTTTCCATCAGCACCAATAACCGTCCCTGCTAAAACATATTTTCTTCCATTTTCATCTGCTCTAACACCTACATCACTAATGGTAGTTGTAAAATTGATATAATGTTGACTTGCTAAAAACTCTGGTGAGCTTTCATACTCAGTTTGTTTAAAATACATAACTTTTCCTCCTTATTTTACATCCCATGCATTTGCATAAGGATTATTTGTTTGTACTTGATGACCCGCATTTCTTTGTGCTGCTATTGTAGCTGCTAAACTTGTTGTTCCACCGTCTCCACCTACTGGATTATAAAGTGTTTTTGTTTGACCTGTTTTAATTAGAAATGGCTTCTCTTTAGCCCAAGTATCTGTTTGCTCTTTAAGCCCTGTAAACTGTCCATTTTCATACTTAACTTTTTCAAGATCTAACTCTGCTCTAGCTGCTTTTGTACTGTGAACATTTAATTTGATAAGCTCATTCTCCAACGCTAGGTCAAACTCTTTTTGCTGCGCATCTTTGCCCATTGTTTCAATAGTTTTTTCATACTCTTTAATTTTTGTCTGTAGTCCTTCTACATCACGATTATTTTTCTTAAGTTCTGTAATAGTGTTATTAGCTGTGTCAAGTTCTGTCTTTTGGGTTTCATACTGCCTTTTTAGTTTGGTGTAACGTTCATCAATATTTTCCTCGTTACTTAAATAAATCTTCTGTTCCTTCATCCCATTTACTACAGCTGTTATTTGTTCATCTGTATACCCTAAAGACTTTAAAAACTCTTTAAATCTATCCATTTCTTTTCCTCCTACGCTTTTATACGAGTTTTGCTTCTCATAGAGTTATTTATAGATATTCTTTTACGCCTACACCTATAAAAAGGCATATAAAAAGCACCCTATCAAGAGTGCATGTTATTAATTACATAATCTTCAAATATTTGTTTTTGAACACTTAAATTTTTCCAGTATAATATTTCTATCAGCTCTACCAAGCTGAAATATGAAATGAAAGCGAGGTGACTATTATGGCTGGAAATACTGGACAAAATCATCGTGACGGCGCTGTTAAAGGACGTTCACAAACTTACAATCCTAAAACAGATTCATGGGTTAAACGTGATACTTCTACTGGACGTTTTATGGATGGTAAAACATCTAGTAACACTCCATTTAAAGGTGTTCGAAAAGAAAAATAATGTTTACTTATTACTGAGGGCTTATTAGCCCTCCTATTAATTTAGGATTATCTTTTACTAGTGTATATAGTGCATTCCCTAGCTTTGTAACTACCTCTTCTCCTAAGTCAATTCCATACATATTTTCTATTCCATGAAGAATCTCATGTACTACTGTAGCCCTCATCTGATCTTCTGTATTACTTACATTCAATCTAATAAGGCACTTATCATGCAAAATTTCTCCATAGCACTCCATTCCGCCATTCATTAATACATTAGACGACTCAACACATTGTATCCCATATTCTTTCCATCCTATTTTAATTTTCTCTACCACGCTATTCCCTCCTCTCTTATTTTTGAGTATAAAAATAGCACCTACTCATTTTTCTAAGTAAGGCGCTACTACATATTCAATATTTTATTATATACTTCTTCCACCCTTGTTTTAAGTTCTTCTTCATTCAATAGATCTTCTTCATCTTCTTTATATGGATCATAGTCTGCACATATTTCTGGCATTTCATCTAACAAAAGAAGTAGATTCTCATCTTCTAACTCAAGCATTTCATTTGGGAAATCATAAGAGAAGTCATTACAATTATAATTTCCATCTATCAAATCTTTCATCATTTTTAATAGCTTTTCTTTCATAATGTCTCCCATCCTTCCTTTGGTTTGTTCCTAGTTACTATTGACACTATTTCCTTAGTATCTTTATTTTGTATAACAGCTATGTCATTATAAAACTTAACTACTCTTTCATCTCCATCTAAATAGTTAGCTTTTTCACCAAGTACACTTAATAAATCCTCCTTGGTAAATAACTTTTTGCCTTTTCCTGTTTTTTGCCCTAAAAATCTATTAAGTGAGTGATCTGTAAACTCATATCCAGCATTTCTAAAATCATAATAGGTATCTAGCATTTTCTGTCTATAAGTATCTGAATAGGATTCCTTGTTTTTAATTTTAGCTATAGTTTCAAACTCTCTCTTCTTTTGTTCCCATCTATTATCATCAGTATACTTTAAGTTTTGGAACTCATCAAGAGACTTAGGAACTTCTTTACCAATCAATTCCTTATAGTTTTCATACTGTTTCTTATCAGCATGTCTATTTTGATGTTTCTTCTCTGCTAACAGCTCCTTCGGATTACTCTTAACATATTTATCATACCAATCATGATAGGTCATATTCTCTGGCACATAGTAGACCTTACCTTCATGATCTCTAGCTATACGTTTGCCATAGAATTCTTCATCCTCAAAATATGGAACTGTCGTACTTCTACATCTACAATGTAGTGGCGGATAGTTCAACCATACAACCTTTTCACTAAGTTTAAATACCTTACCATCCATATCCCTACAAATAGTAGATGTTCGTGTATCTAGTGTTGCCAAGTATTCATACTCTTTAACACCTGTTTCTTCATATCCTTTAAAGGTTGCTTCTCCTACTATGTATGCATACTCCGTTTGAATAATATTAGCTACTCTACTATAACCCACATTCATCCTCTTATTAAATGCTTTAATGACCTTATCTATACTATCTCCACGAATAAAAGCTTGGGATAAAGCTATTTCTAGTTCATCAAGTAGTAACTCTTTATTATCCCAAACTGTACTACTAAAGTGCCCCCATTTCCATGGTTTTGATATAATCTTTTTCACTGCGTCTTCGTTGAATATAGCAAAGTTTGTACCTATTCCTGTACCCTTCTGAATTTCATAGACTGTTTGATAATATGTATCTGTAAAAGTATCCGTTAGTAACGCTTCTAAGTCAGTATTAAGGTTTCTATATAATACCTCTAATTGTGCCATTATTTGAGCCTCTAAGGCTTTTAGTCTACTTACTCTACTCTTACTATACATACTTTCTATTTGATTTATAAGCTCTTCATCCTGTGCCATTTTTCGATACTCTTCAAAGGATACTTCCCACATCTCTTTTTCAGCATTTGATAGCAGCTTCTTAGCTGTAACCATATTCACACTTTCAGCATTAGCATATCTAGCATAAAACACCTCTAAGTCTCTTCGTATACTTGCTAGTGCTTTTTTATACTGTAGCTCTAGGGATTCGATATAGTCATCTGCTTTTTTATTTTGAGTATCTGCTATATTTTCAAGACGTTTCTTCCAATACTCTCTACTTTTGGGCATCTATATCACCTTCTTGGTCTTGATATGGAACGCCTTTTTGAATATCTTGATTCTCTTCTTCTCTTATATTTTTTAGCTCTGTTTCAACATCCTCTACCCATGGATGATTTTTGATAATTGTTTTTCTACTTACAATACCCACACTATTTTGAGCGATAGTTGCAGTCTCTTCATCATTTTGTATCATGTTACGCGTCCATGTTTGAACAACCTTTTTAGGTGTATAGCCTAAATGTTTACAAATCATTCTAATAAGCTTACCAAATGAGAGTCTAAACTCCGTTTCCATAAGCCCTGCTTTAAGCTCTAGCAAAGTATACAAATACTTGAGAGCCACACCAGATGCATTACCAAACTTCTCCGGATTAGGATCTACACCCTGTCCCTGTACATAGATTTTTTTCTCTGTCATTTCAAGTAGCTTGTTCCTAGCTTCAACAGGAATATCTATCGTTATTGTGCTTAAACCACTCTTATCATCTGTTCCTGAATTTTGCATATCAACCGTTTTATAACGCTTAAGATTGCCAAGGAATTCATCTAAATCAGTGCCACCATAATTAGTAAGCACAAAAATAACTTCTTGTATATCTTCAATATCATTTACAAAACCACTGAAAACTTTATCATATGTATCAATTAAAGCTTTTACATTATCCAGGTCAGATGTTTTTAAATCATTGTTAGAAAACTCAATAAAAGGCACTTCTCCAAAATTATGTGTCAATATATTCACCTGTTCACTGGCTCCTGTATCTGAATTAATCTGTGTAAACATATTATGAGTTGATAAATTGGTTGTAATCCCTTTATCACTTCTAAAAACATAACATTCTTTATCCGTCCAGTATTCATAAACAGTAATATCTTTAGCTTGCTCATCTTTTTTATTATAAACCCTTAGAACAGCTATTAACCTCTTCTCAAGGTCATCTGAATACACTGCAATGATCTGTTTAGAATCAACAACAGCATACTTAAACTCATTGTTTGTATTCTTCCAAACATGAAGCCATGCTGTACCGCCATTACTAGCATTAACACAAAGTGTTTTACTTACTTTAGGATAGCTATCACCTAATATGTCTGTTATAGAACTGTTTGCTTTATCATCTCCCACATCAAAAGTAGGTGGGTATGTAAACATATAAGATGCCTTTTGATTCACTAGAAAGCCATGCCAGTTAAAAGGAATTCTGTTATCTGCATTTCTTAATGGATTTTCTGAAGTATCTGGAACTGAATTATTAGAAGGGCTCTTTTTACGTATAATATCATTGTCATTGCTATAGTAACGCTCTCCTAATTCAATTTTGCTTACGAATTTACTATGTTCACTCATAGCATTATCTATAAGCTTTTTGATTGTAATTATATCCATACCCATCACCTACCTTCCTTTTGGTTTTAATATTCTCATACCTTTATTCCCATTATTAAACTGCTCTGCAACTCCCGTTGTAGCATCTGGAGCATCATCGTGTTTATTTTTACCTTCACGTTGATAACTAACCATAGCTTTATAATATTCTGGCCACCTATCTCTCCAATTTACAGGAAAATAAATATGGTCCATCACCCAAGTGCTATTACTTAAAATACGAGCAGCTTTATTTTTGGATTGATGAAACCATTTAATTTTTGTTTTATTTGATTTAAATATTTCTTTTAATATACGTTCTACTGATCTAGCGAACCCTCGACCGCCATTATTACTTTCTATATCAGATATATTAACACCATGCTCAAACAATCTTCTAGCAGTTTCAGTCTCTGTTACTTCCATAGCATCCTTTGTATAATAAACATCTAATACATAAGCTTCTTTATTGTATACGCCATAGATAATACAACATAAATAATCTGCTCCTGTATCTGCTGTATCTATATACGCTTTTATGCTTTCAAACTGTTCATAAGGTGCTTGTATATATGTCTTAAAGCTAGAATATAAACATCCTTTTAAGTCAATCGGCACCTGCTGGTAGTTAGCACTGGCTATATCTTCTCCCATAGCTGCAACCTTCATTAAGTAAGATTTCTTACTAAGAACTTCCTCACATAGCATTGTGCCATCATCTTGCATAGCCTTCATACTAATATGCTTTGCTTTAATACCTTGCTCTTGAAAGTGACTCAAGGCTCTACCTGCTAAATCACCACTCGCCCATCTTGTCATAATGATGATAATCTTACCACCTTCTTCAAGTCGGCTTAACATTGTATTAGTGAACCAATCCCAATGCTTTTCTAACACTGCTTCATTGTATGCCTCTTCTGCATTTTTAATTAAGTCATCTATAATTAGTAGTGAAGCACCAAATCCTGTTGCAGTTCCTGTTGGTGAAGTAGCCAGGTAGTTGTTATATCCACCCTCTAAAGACCAAAGATTCATGGCTCCATCGCCACGTTTTATTTTTGTAAGTGGAAATATGTCAGAATAAACTGGCTTGTATTTATCAGCCTTTTCTTCTTGTATAGCATTTCTTACATTTTTAGAAAACATAGTTGATAATGTTTCGTTATATGATCCTGTCATTATTTTTGCATTACGATTATTACCAAGTAACCACTCTACAAATAATCCAGCTGTCCTAGACTTTCCATGACGTGGTGGCATGTTTACAATTAAAACCTCATCATCACCATAATAAAATTCCTGTAAATCATTACAAAACTCTACAAGATACTTTCTCGTAGATTTATAGAAATCAGGTGCTTTTAAATTGCAATAAAAAAAGAACTTGCGCTTAGCTAGTTCTATTTTAGCCCCTAATGCTATCAAATTAGTATCTATATTTTGCACATGAATTTACCTCCCTCCATAAGTAAATGTTGCATTGGAACTAGGCATTATATATTTTAGCCCCCTATTAGAATAGAAATATATATTTTTTAATATAAAAGAATCTGAATAAAGTATTTCATTATAAGCTCTATATAAAGATTTAAGTTCAGTTAATGGATCATATATAACAACAATAATATCTAGGATTTTCTTATTAAATATAAAATCTAATTATTTATCATGAAGTATCTAGAAGAATGAATATAACCTTCTAATTTTAACTAGCCTTCTTTAGATTGTGATAAAAATATAGGAGCTGCACTTAATATAAAGAGAATACAAGGTAATATACGTCCTAGTAAAACGCTATAATCATAATGCCTAAAGAAATATATAGCAAGAAATATTGGAACATATGTAAAAACAAGTTGAATAATCTTTTTAAAATCTATCTTCATAAGAATCTCCTCAAAGATGTATTTATATTAAGTATACAAAGATATATAGTAAAAATAAATACACTGAAATGATATATTTTAAAAAAATCAATATATTTTATAATAATACAACACATTAAAAGTAGTGGAATTATGGTAGATAGAGTTTTAATGAGTGATTTTAACATAATACTTCATTTTTTAGCATTAATGTACTTTTTATTGTATTTTTGAAATCTTAATAAGTTCTTCTTCACTTAGATTAGCATATGGGTTATTTACATTTATATCACCATCAATCTTCATCTTATCATTCCACATTCCTAAATGCCTTCCCAATAATTCAAGCGCCCTAACCTTATCACATGTAGTAACTTCTATACCATTCTTACCCATCTTAATACCAGCAATAGCTTTTCGTTTCTCTTCCGGTAGCTTATCGGTTAATTCCATTTCAACAGTCTTATAGTATATAGGTTCAAGTGTACTAGGATTAACAATAGGATTACCTGCATCATCAAATAATTGTTTCTCTACTACCTTTGCAAAGTCAGAGCCATTTGCAAAAGCAATTTGTGCGAGCTCTGATAAAACCTTGTCTTGCGTGATTTCTGTACGCTTTTCCCTGTCCTTCATGCGTTTCTCAACATATGCTTTAATGTTAGCATTTGTTAGTAATTTACTACTACTTGCTCTAGCTGCATCATCACTCTTAACATTCTTATAAACTGCTTTATATGCTCTAGTGGCATTGAGATCAATAAGATACTCATCCACAAAAGCTTTTTGTTTATTGGTCATCAACGCCACCTTCCTTCTAATAATTTGTTAGAATCAACTCACCATAGGCTTTCCTAGCCTTCTGCTCCTTAGCTATTGAATAAGCTACTTGTACTTCTTCAATTTTGAAGTCTTTGTACCATTCTCTTACTTTAGGATGATTATTAATTGTCATCATAAATTTACCTTTTATCTGACATAATGTATCTCTTAATAACAGATGCTCCTCTTCTCCAAACACACTCCCATAACCTGCAGTTTCAAAATATGGTGGGTCACAAAAGAAAAAGCTATGAGGTCTATCATATCTTTTGATAATATCCTCAAAGCTTTTGTTTTCTACATATGTATTTCTTAATCTATTTTTTATATCTTCCAGTACACCTTTATAGAAAATTTGAGGTGATGGTATTTTATTAGTACCATACCCGTATGTACTTCCTTTTCCTGCAAAACTTTGTGAAATAAGGTATAAAAAACGCACTGCTCTTTGAATCTCTGTAAGATACTCAACTGTACAGTGCTTATATTCTTCAAACATATCTCTACCCGAGAAATTATATTGAAGCATTCTTTCAATCTCTGGTGCATGGTGTTTGATCATACGGAACATATTTATAAGTTCTTTATCTATGTCATTGATTACTTCAACCTTACTCGGTTCTTTACCAAAATACACCCATCCAGCTCCAAAGAATGGTTCTATGTAACAAGTATGCTCTGGTATTCTTTCTAAAATAGTTTTTCTTAATTTTGATTTTCCACCCATACGTGGAATTGGTGGTTTTAACACTTTTTATTTCCTCCATAAACAGATTTATTTGGGTTAATACACAATGTACACACCTGTTTAGTGAAAATAAAAAAGCATCATAGACCACAAATTCTGCGGGCAATGATGCTTATCCTTCAACTTATGAAGGGCGATTTACCATTTGTGCCATCTAAGACACAATATGATTATACCATAGTTTAGTCAACAATGTGCGACATAAATGCGACATCGTTTTTTAATGATAATTTTTCCATTTCCTGTAAATACTTATAGATAGGTAACTCATTATTATACTGCTCTTCATATAATATACCTGCCATTTTTCTTAAGCCTTTATTGGCTAATCTTTGACATTGCCGTTTGCTATAAGGTATACATGTTTCTATTTCACTCCATGCTTTCCCTTTTATGTATCTCATAGTAATAATTTCTCTTTGAATGTTGTCTATCTGTTCCAAGGCATAATCTACATTCTTTATCCCTCTAATAAGTTCATGTAACTCTTTTCTTTCACCAACTTCATGTATTACTACACTTTCTACACTGGAATGTATTTGATTAGTTGGTGTAGAAGGTCGAATTGATGTATAATTTATAGACTTTACATCATAGTTCATGTGAGGAGTATTCATTATCTTAGCCGCTCTTGCTTTCATAAAATTATAGCTCTCTAATATAGTAATAATCTTTTCTATAGGCTTACTTTCCACTTCAACACCTCCTAAAAATCAATTTTTATTAATTGAATCTCTTTTTAGTTCTTTCCAGTTGATTCTCTACATCTTCACGCATTTGCTCAAAACGTTCTTTCTGCATGTCATAGTCGAGTCTGCATCCATCATAAAGCCTACTCCTGTAACTTTTATCCCTCATATCTCCATGCATATATCCCATCCCACAATGTGCTTCTATACCTGTTTCATTGTGGCACCTATAATTTCTCTCACTATAAAACCTACATTCTCCACATATTCTTGGTTTTTCCATTTCAACTACAACTTTCATATTCTCACTCCTTAACTTCAACAAAAACTAATTTTATTGAATCACTCTAGCCGTTTTCCTATCTCGTAAATTACTGGAACGCTAACTCCATTGCCAGCTTGTTTATATAACTGGCTATCACTACATACACTTGCTGCTTTATCAAAGTCATCGTCATTCCAACCTTGTAATCTCCAGCACTCTTTAGGTGTCAACCGTCTTATTCTATAATCATTCAACATAACCCCATGCCGGTCCTGTGCAGTTAGTGTAAACATAGGCTCACCATCTTCTTTAAATCTACGCCCATTCTGTCGTTTTTCTACCCTATCTGGTGTAAGTACAGGTCTTACAAGTATCTTTTGCCCTTCGCCCTTATTTGTAGTTAATGTTGGCGCTAACCCTTGTGAATCATATACTTGTCCATTCATACCTTTTCCACTAGGATGTACATTCCCTACAATATACAACCCTGTTTTAGCTCCTTGTCCACCGCCCTCACTTTTAAGCGTTCTAGCTATTCCATCAGAACTATAAACTCTTTGTGCATCACTTCCTGGTACTACTTGTTCAAGATTTTTTCCATTGCTTCCTGTGATAGGAAATACTTTTCGTCCACTTGTTCCTCTAAGATGTCCAACAATGAACACTCTTTCCCTGTTTTGTGGTAATCCAAAGTTTTTAGTATTGAGAAGTTGCCATTCTGCATCGTACCCGATTTCATCCAACTCAATGAGAAGTTTAAGGAAGTCTGTTCCTCCATTAACACTAAATAGGTTTTTAACGTTCTCAATAAATAGGTACTTGGGTCTATTTTCTTCTTGCGTGTCTCTAATAAGCCTTGTAACTGTGAAAAACAAACTCGAACGCTTTCCATCGAATCCAAGTTGTTTTCCGGCAACACTGATGTCTTGGCATGGGAATCCAAAGCACCACACGTCTGCTCTAGGAAGCTCACTTGCCCTGACATCTCTAATGTCTCTGCCAAACCATTCACCCTCTTCAATATCATGTATAACTTCATAACTTGCATTTGCGTATTTATCCCATTCACAATGTCCAAGACACTTATGCCCTGCCATTTCCATCCCTCTTCTAAATCCTCCGATACCAGCGAAGAAATCTAAAAATGTTAGCATATCTTTATTTAGGAGATCACTCTGAGTTTTATCCGGCCGGAACTCTCTCTCCCTTCATTTATTCAAAAAACTATTTTATTTTGTATACTTTTAACACTTTTTCCATATTATATCTTTAAATAATTTATTAGAGGTATACCAATGAAAAAAAACCTGAAAAAATATACGCTATTAATATTATCATTCTCTATATTATTTAATTTACATGTATTGGCTAATTCAACTTTAACTTCTAAACAAGAATCTGAAATAAATGCCTATACTACAGAATTAGACCTAATCCAAAAAAACATATATACACTTGCCCAAACCACTGTATTTTCCAACACCAACGATCTTTCTATATTTCAAAATACACTGTCTAGACTTGAAAAGTCTCTTGACATAATTTCTGATAATATCTCTTCCTCTCTAGATAATCTAACTCATGATACCGTTTTTTACAGAGATTTATTATTACTTACAAATGCTGTTAACTATATTAAAGCTTCACTATATGAATTAAACTTGATTACTACACAAAGTTCATCCTCAGAGAAATTAACAACCTTACAACGCTTCTTTAATTTTAGAGTATATGCTAATAATTCTCTTCGCTTTCTTAATTCTCTCCAATCAGATAAATAGCTTCTAAAACTTTTAATTTTCTCTTATAAACGGTTTTATAATATAAATGGTGCTAGGCTTTTATCTAGTACCTTTTACTTTTTTATAAATCGTAGTTTTTAGCATAATCAATGAATTATTTTATTTATTAAAATACGGTGCATCTAGCCACTCACACCAATCATCTTCATAATTATTGTTTCCATTTTCATTCCATTCAGTATCTTGGATTGCATTAAAGATAAATGATGCTAATTCTTCATTTGTCATCTTCCGTATTCTATCTCCATTTGTCATTTTATTTCCCTCCAAGAATTATTTTATCGTGCCAAAGTACAATATTTTTGTATAACTCGTTCTGCTTGCTGCCATACTAGCCAATTTACATCTTTATACGTTTCAGCGTTGGCTATCTTCTCCCATACACTTCTATCAATTTCTGACATGCTTTCATATGATCTATCTATATTATTCTGCCTAACGGCAATTAGTTGATGTTTCTGCCACCTTTTCAACTGCTGATTAAGTTCTTTTTCTTCTTGCTC
Organism: Holtiella tumoricola; assembly: GCF_027857615.1. Lineage (NCBI taxonomy): Bacteria > Bacillati > Bacillota > Clostridia > Lachnospirales > Cellulosilyticaceae > Holtiella > Holtiella tumoricola. The sequence goes on along the minus strand of NZ_JAQIFT010000007.1, from coordinate 9,387 downwards.
TGTATATGTCATTGCCTCACTCCTTATTGAATAAAAAAATTATTTTATTAACTCAAAATACCCATCTAAAGTATCTTTATTTATTGCCATACGACCATACTTTTCGTTATCAATTTGAGTAAGATTATATTCATCCCATTTTTCAGCATAGTCTACAAGTTCCCAAGTTGAACCTTTTGTTATGTGGCATTGCTTATTTTCAACCTCAAAACCATCATCATCTATTAGTTGTATTTCAAATCCTTCGATACATTTATAAACCATAGGTCACTTCCCCTCATTTGATAAAACTTAGATTTTAGATATGGTAAGGACACGAATGTCCCTACCAGTCCCTTGTAGATCTCATTGCAAAATCTTCATACATTTCATCTTCACACTTTTCGCAATAGCAATCATAGTAATATTCTTCTTCCACTGTTAGACTTTTACCGCATCTATCACACCTGCAAACCTCTCGGTCTATAACCTTATCAATCAATTTCAAGATCTTGTATTTCATCTTCATACAAATCATCCCACCCTCGCATTTGTGCATATGCTCTGATAAGTGATTCAAAGTAGAATGTAACCTCTTTGCCACTCATATTGCACATGGACATGCTTACATGTATCTCCTCTTCATCTTGTTCTGTAGAAACTACCATACCTTTATCAAGTACCTTTTCTGTGCCATCTTTATACTTAATAATTACTTGCTCTATATCACTTGATCCCATTTAGTTCTCATCCTTTCAAAAATTATTTTTATCTAACCCTATTGAATAAGCACTATTGTACATTCAAATACATATCCTATTAGTAGGTATTGACCCTCTCTTAATATTGGAACAAGTATAAGAAATATTTTCTATCTTATTCTTGTTCCTTTTATGCTTTCTTTAATCAAAAGTTACTTTTATTCTTCTATAATCTTAATTCCATACTCTTCAGCACATAGGTATTCAATTTTACAACCTCTTGCTTTATCCCAGCCCTCTACAAAATAAGCAACATCCGCAGTTGCTAAATAATCTAATGATCTAGCTAAGTACTGTAATGGTTTCGCACATGGTCCAAAGTCATCAAAGAATGTTTCTAATACTTCTACATCCTCACCCATAACGACTTTCGCTTGCTCAATAGCTACATTTCTTTCCATTTAAATCTGTTCATCACTCTTTCCGGCCATTGGTTGTGATATAAATATTTTCTTCATTTACTTTATCATCCTTTTTATAAAAATTTACTTTGTTGCTCTTGCCTGTGCCAAGCGTTGTCTCATTTCTTCTTTTTGTTGCTCTGTGTACTCCCTCACCTTTGCATTTGCATTTCTAAACGAAATTTTATTGATAGGAATAGAAAATTCACAAGCAACTATGTTGTCCCCTTCCTTTTCTACCTTAAAAGGTTCATATCCCTGTTTTATTAATTTATTAATCATTTTTCTTTGCCTTGTGTAAACGTTCCACACTTCTGTTGCATCATCTGTTTGTATTACTGTTTCTCTTTCTTCCGCGCTATATGCCATAACATCATCCTTCTAACTTTTACTTGATAAATAAGAAGGGGTTCTTAACCCCTTACTTATTAAGCTAAAATATTTACTGACTTAATGTCTTTCAACTCTTTTTGTAGATATTCTTTAATCTTTAAGATTGCTTCATTTTTCCAAGCTCCACCATCTGCTTCATACAACGCTGCACTTGGACCACTCTTCATTCTAAACACAAACTTACTTAATGGTTGCTCTACTTCACTAAATGTTCTATATGGAGCTAACTGTACTGGATTTGGTACTACTACCTCTTGAACTGTTGCTATCCCTGTTTTGATTGTCGCTGCTTGACTTACCCCATCATCTCCAACTTCTTTTATAGCTTCCTCTCTCACTAACCCAGTAACTTGTAACAGCATCTTTTTGTAATCAATACACTGCTCACCTACTTCTACTGGGCAATTAACAAACCCTGCTTGTATCATAATGTTAAATCGCTCTGTATCTAAAAATGTATCAAACCTAAGATTATCTGGTGTAATCGCTGTTGCCTCTAAGTAGTGCTCTCTGTTTCTATCTCCATTAAGTGGTGACATCACTTTTACTTTTGTAGGTGTTTTAACATTAATAACTACTGGACCTAGGTTATCAATATTTTCTTTAATGTAATCTACTACTGCAGTCAATGTATGTACTTCTACTGCATCTGCAACTGGCTCTACAATTCTTGCTAAACGCTCTGGTGTATATTGTCCACCATTCTTTGCTTCAATCACTACCTGCTCTTTACCTAAACCTACTAAATATTCCACCGTTTCTCTATTCATCATTTTATTTTCCTCCTAAGAATTATTATTTGACTAATTGTAATCCTGGTTCTAATTGTTCTTCTCTACTGTCAATTACTTCACCAGTATCTGTATTAACTTTTATAGCTTGTTGACCTGGTATTTGTTTCTTAAATTCCGTACCAAGAATCTCACCGTCTAAATCCCTATCAATAAGAATCTTGGTGCCTACAGAACTTCTTGGAGCTAATGAAACTTTTGTATCAATCGTAACTTCTGTCAAATCTCTATCTTCTTTTGTTTCAAAGGTAAGATTGATAGTTAACTTTCTTTTCTTTTTCCAATCAGTATTAGGATCAGCAATATTCTCCATTACCTCTTTTAGGGCTTGATTAAATCTTTCTTGTACTGCTCCTCCAGCTAGATTATCTAGCTTTAACATTTGTTTCATTTTCGATATTCTCCTTTCAAATGCATGTCATGGTAAGTTACAGCTACTGCCATTGCAGCCCATATATCTGCTTTAAATCCATAAAAGAAATCTGGCTCCTTCTTTGTCCCCTTACCATTTTTCAAATCATATTTCGCAAATCTATCTATCAATGCTTGTCTTATATTCGCATCTTTAGCTTTCATACTATTGCAAAGTGTAATCTTCTCATCTTTTCTAAAGATGTATGTATAGGGTATGTCTAAATCATCAAGCACTTGCACTATACGTCCTATCATTACGCAAGTATCAAATACTTCCTTTCCTACAGCCATGCCATAGCAAGATACCATTTCAATAGCAGCATGAAGTTGTTCGCCATAAATCTCTGCAGATTCATAAATCTTTTCAAGTAGCTTACCATTTTCTACTTTTCCCTTATCATTAACAACTAGATTATCATATGTAAGGACATAGGCTGATTGAATATTGCCTGGATCAATTGCAAGTATCATCCTAGCATCCTCCTCCAAAACGGCTGTTTTGTTCCCAACTTTTCTTTCAATGCTTCATTTTTTACTTTTAAGTCTCTTATTGCTCCATCCAATGCAAAGGCTATGTCTTTGTATAACATTGCTGTGTGTCGATACTCTTCGCGCTCTGCCTGTAATCGTTTAATCTTTTTAGCCTGCTCCTTCACCTTTTGTCTATTGCTTAAGTTCTTTGGTGTTGTTTTCTTTCGTTTATTCATGTTAATCCTCCATCAGCTCTTTACTCTAATATATCTTTGGCTTTTAACTTATTAATTGTTTAAAACATCTTTGATTGTCTGCTGCCTTTTTAATTCTTCTTGAAGTGCCTATTACTTCAAGTGGTTGACAAGCCTCTACAATCCTATCAAAACTTCTTGCTACTCCATCTGAGCCTGTAAGCTTCTCCTTAAGCTGTTGTACATTTAAATTTGTTGTAATAATCATAGGTTTTTTAGCACGTATTCTAGCATCAAGTATGGAGTAAATAATTTGTTTTTCCTTTCCACTCCTGCCACTATGCTCTGCACCTAAGTCATCTAAAATCAATAAACTTGCTTCCTGTATGAGATTAATAATTTCTAATTCACCTAACTCACCATTTCTCCCATAACCTTCATAAATCTTATTGATGATATTGATACTACTTGTTGCAATAACTGGTACAAACTGATCTATTAAGTAGTTTGCAATGCAAAAACTTAAATACGATTTTCCTGTGCCCGGTACGCCATGCAATAACATTCCTTGATTTTTTTCTTTAGCTTGTTTCCAGTTCTCACAGTATTTTAGTCCTATATTATAAAGCCACTCACTTTCTTTTGTGTGTTCCCAGTTCTCAAAGGTGCACTTTCTAAATCCCTCATCCATCAATGAGCATACTTTTAACTTCTCAATTTTACGCAAGCGTTCTTGGTTTGCTTCATCTGCTAATTTTTTCTTATATGCTTCTGCTCTACATTTACAGTTAGTGGCTACCTTTCTAGGCACACCATTAAAAGTAATAACATGTTCTATAGGTGTCCCACAGTTACTGCAGATCTTGCATTGTAAGTCCAAGCCCGCTGTATGGATCATTACTTTCTGCTGTATGATGTTTGCTATTTCCTCCATTATCACTCACTCCTTCATGATAATTTTCATCCAGGTAATCTACATAACCACTATTAAAAAACGTACTGCCATTTTGTGGTTTTCTCCATGTCTCTTTTTGAAGTCCTGACTCATAACGTTCTATGCAACGTATCAGTTGTTCATATCCATACTTCTCTATAAGCTTAGGAATTTTTTTAATAGCTGCAGCTTTACCTTTCTTAAGTGGGTATCTAGCCCACACAGTGTCAGCTTGCTGCACTATATGTTTTTTATTCTCTTTTTCTTTATCTTTCTCTATCTCTTTCTCTGTGTAACAAGTGCGAACATCTTGTAACAACGGTGTAACTTCGTTACAGGAAATCGTAACTTTGTTACATTTTCCTGATCTCATTTTTCTCATTCTTTCTGCTGCATCAGATTCACTGCCTATTATTTCTGGCACTTTATTTAATAAATATTCATTTTCATCCAATTGCTCTATAAGGTTATTGGATTTCAGATACATAATTGTTAATCTTACATTTTCTACTTCTTCATCTAGCTCTAGTCCTAATTGTTCTTCAAGGCTGTCCTCTGTTTCTTCATACTCAATTATTCCACCATTTCTAATGCTAAGAAGTTGCATTTTCAAATAGATAATAGTCAATGTATCTCCACCTGCAACTCTTCTTAACTTCTTAATCTCCTTTTGCCTAAAGAAATCATCTTTTAGTTTTAACCAAAAAAATCTCTTAGCCATATTGTCACCTCTATGTATTTCTTCTTGACCACATTAAATATTCATTTGCCTGTTTCCATATCAGCCTGCTACTTTCATGCACTAACTGCATCTGACGATAGCGTTGATACGCCCAATCTTTAAACGCTGTTACTACAAAGTCCCTGTCGCTTGCATCTTTTATCTTGCGTGCAGTGGCCTGTATTTCAGACCACCTTTGCGCAAGCATTAGACTATCTTTCATAAGGCTATAGGCCTCTTCTACATTTTCGCTATTAAGCTCAAGGTACCGTTTAAACACTTCATTGTACTGCCTGCAATCCTCTGGAAGTATTTCTTGAAAATCCGATTTAATCTTAGCCATCTGCATCATCTAGAATGGTAAATCATCATCTTCTTGGTTCAATGGATTTACCTGTGGTTGAGATTGTGACTGTGCTTGTGATTGATTATTTTGTGGATTAGCTAGTGCACTAGCAATAATTTGACATCCTTGCTTTATAATGGCATCTTTTGTATTATCTCTAAGCCAATCGAAATACTTCTTGTCCACTTCTAAAATCTCTTTAAGGTTTTGTCCCTTGTATTTACCAAAGTTAACTTTAAGAGCATATGCTTGTTCTAATGTCATATTTTCAGCAGCTACTTGCTGTTCTTGTTGTAAAAATTCTTTCATATCTTCTAAGTCTTGTGTAAACACATCACTTAATGAAGCTACTTGAAGTACTGCATCAATGAAGGCCCTTTTCTTAGCCATCTTTAATATGGTATTGGCCAAATCACAAACATTAGGGTTAGGAATTTTATACTTGTGTCTGCCGTACTTATCTGTAACATTCTCAACTGTTGTAGGGTCTACACCATCTGGAAGTGTATCAACATTTACCCAGCGATACTTTTTCTCGTAAGAATTACAACTTCCAACCCCTTGAGCTACGTTCATATCAAGTTTTTTGAGTGTGCATTTGATGTTATAAGCAAAAAATCCTTTTTGATAATCCTCTATTTTATCTAGAAAGTCATACTCTGGATTAATACCCATCATCATACAAATTTTTTCTCCACCAGGCTTAAGCAAAGTAGGCTTATTTGTTCCTGGAATAATACCATAATCATGTTCTTGTTTAAGTGCTTGTTGTACAATTGATTGAAAGGTACCTATCTTTTGCATGGTTTGGGTTACTGCTTGTATATCTAAGCTATCAATCAAACTTAATTGAGATTGATGTTGTATCATTATTTCGTTCATTTGTGCTCCTCCTTAATAAAGCTTGTCTGCTAATCGTTCCAGCATCTCTTTTACTTCATCTATTAACTCAATCCCTCTTACTTCTTCAAGCTTCTCTTCAATTTGACTTACTGCTGTTTCAATATCTGTAATTCTATCTTCGTAATCAGCTTCTTCTATGTAATACTTGTCCTGATCTACTTCATAACCATACACTTTGTCTATATTTCTAAATTCGCTTCTCATTTAATCACCAACTTCCCTGGTACTTCTATAACACCTAATCCGTCTATTTCTACAACTTCTCCAGTATCATTGAAAATAATTGTGCCATCACCTGTAATTGTTAACATGGATTTGAACTTAGCCCAATCAAACTCTTGCTTAATTCTTACAAACTCTGTTAGATTGTTCTCTAATGCCCATTGAAGAAGTTTATTCATATCCTTATCAAAATCCTTATATGCCTTATTAAGAATTACATCCCCACAAAGAAGATTTACTTTGTAGCGTGCTTTTGTTTCTGATCTCGGTACTTCATCCATTAACACTATAAGCTCTTCATCAATTTGTCTTATTCGAACATCGTCGCATACATCTTTATCTTCTGCCTGTTCCGTTTTTCTTCTAAACAATTCATCTAAAATAGCTTTACGTTCAGCTTTTCTAGCAACACGTTCCATCCTTTCCTCATAAAGTTCCTCCATACGAGCCTTTTTTTGTATTGTTTCTAAATCTAATTCGATTTCTTTTTTCTTTGCCATATGTATACCTCCTAAAATGGTGTCCCGTTTTCTCTCCAAGACTTAACTTCTTTCCATAGTTCTATGTGTTTTTCTAATAAATTTTTATCCGTAATCCCTTCTTCAAAGAGCTCCTTATACACTAATAACACTTTGTTTTCCTTAATAACTCTTTCTATTTGTAAATCATACCTTTTATGTATCAGCTCTAATAATTCATCAACTTCTAATTTTTTTATTTCTGCATACTCAGCCATTTACAACCACCTCTCTTTGTGGTATTGTGAATTTGATAATTTTTGTGTGTGCATCACTTACGTTTGCCGACGTTGTGATGCTTTTTTCTTGCCTTGTAAACCATAGCTATACCTCTTTATAAATATTTCTTTTTCGCTTACCGCATCTACTAACTATTACCATCTTTTCTGGAGTATCTCTTTCAACTAACCAATCACTTGAATTTAGTCGTCTAGATTCAATAAGCTTCTTTTGTTTTACTGTTGGGCTTTTACCATGTTTCATTGTCTATTCCTCCTTACTCTGCATAAAGCAGTTCATCAGTTACTTGCTCCTCATACTTCCATATAAAACCTATAGTTGGTATATTTTGTTCCAGTCCTCGCTTAATCGTATTCCTAGCTGTGAAATTTGCATCAACTGCAGCTTCTATAGAACGATACTCTGCAAGTATTTCTCCTGTTTCTTTATCCATTTGCACTATTGGTTTTCTTTGAGCTGGTGTTGCTTGTATCTCAACCAATTTATTTCTTGTGATAACTCCTAAGTTTTCTACACGATTATCATATTTATTACCATTTTTATGATAAACAACATGTCCCTTCGGCACTTCTCCAACAAATAGTTCAAATACCTTTTCATGAGCTCTACATGACTTTCCTTCATTTCCTATACGAATCTTAATCATATAACTGGACTTTTTAGTATTATGGGGAACTCTATAAATAATCTTTCCTGTACGTGGTGTTTTAGAACGATATCTACCATAACTACTTACTTGCCATCTGCTATTAGGTATATCCCGCCAAACTTCATTAGGTATAACTTCTTTGGCTAATAGTTTACGATATACACTAATTGGTGTATCCACATCCAATATGTAACAATTAAGACTTTTTAACTTCCACCCTTTTACTTTAGAATCTTTTAAAGATTCAACAGTTCTTCCAGTCATACCTGCTAATAATTTATAGGTCACAATCTTTCTTTCTGCAGTAACTGGATCAAAAAGAATAAATTGCTTCGCCACTTTAATCCCTCCTGTGCGAATCTTCATACTTAATAACTTTTACTGTGCGAATGCCCAACTAACTGGCAGATACTTCTATCTTGCATAATAAAAATCTAGCATCTTTCTAATTCTTCTATACATTGATAATTCTTGTTTTCTCGAAAGTTCACTGCTATTTTCACGATCTATATAGCGACTTAAAGCATGCTTCAACATGTTAAGTTCGCTTACGCTTACTTCCAATACTGCTTTTACTGAACCAATCTCTAGGGCTTCATTCTCACTATTTAAATAGCTCATGCATTCTTCATAGCTACTAAAATGCCCTACACAAGCATCTCCTGTTGTATTATCCATAGCTATATATTGGCTACCTTCTTTAATGATAAATTTCCCTAATGGACTTCTATCCTGTTCAATTTTTCTAGCTTCATCCATAGTAATCATCTTGATATTACTTAAACTACTTGCATAATTATTAATCGCTTGCATGTCTTGTCCTCCTTTTTAAGCTTCATATATTCAGCTTTGATAGCCTCTACTGCCTCTATAAATTCATCACAAAAAGCAATTTCATCTTCTAAAAAATAAGGATGTCCTCTGTGTTCTTTGACCTGCTCAATAACTTGTACCAACAAAGAATTCACACCTCTATCAATCCTTTTATTGCCTGCATCAATAAGTTTCCATATGCCTGCTTTTATTTGTTCACACATGCATAATACAAGGTCATGTGCAAGATTAATTTTTCTATTTTTCGGTACTTCCAATAAAACTTTTGCTTTAATAATGCCTATAAGTTGGTCAATACGTTGTACAACTAAATCTTCTGCTGTATTCATGCTACATCCTCCTCAACTTCTACTCTTTCTAATAACAATGCTTCTATACGTTCTAATCTCTTCTCGTTATTCATGGCCATCTTGTCAAAATGTTTCATTTGCCCTTTAAGGCATATGTAAGTTGTTATTGTTCCTGCAATGAAACCAAACACATATTCAAACATTTATGTACCTCCTTTAAACGATGTGGTTCATAGCTTGTCCATTTTTGCTTTCTGTTCTTTACAGTTGACTTCATAGGCTCAGTTCTAAGTTCAATATCATCAACTGGTATGATTAATGTTGTT
>NZ_JAQIFT010000006.1:0-38277 GCF_027857615.1 Holtiella tumoricola | reverse complement strand
GTTCAAACATCCTATTAAAATGGCGGAGAAGGAGGGATTTGAACCCTCGCGCCGCTATTAACGACCTACTCCCTTTCCAGGGGAGCCCCTTCAACCACTTGGGTACTTCTCCACAGTGGTCTTACACTTTAATGGATTAACGGAGAGGGTGGGATTCGAACCCACGGCCCCTTTCGGAGTCACTGGTTTTCAAGACCAGCTCCTTAAACCGCTCGGACACCTCTCCAGATTTAATTTTCAAGTGCTTGTCTTCCGACTTGACACTTGATTATTTTATCAACTTGTATGTTGTTTGTCAAGCACTAATTTCTACTTTTTATTTAAGTTATTAGTTCTTAACTTTTGCCTTAAGTACTTGCTCGCTCTTAGTGCTTAATTAATATAACATGGCATTTGTCATACGTCAACATGTTTTTTAAACTTTTTTCATCTTTTCTTTTATTCCTTATTTCATCTATAACTTTCCTCACAAAACTATATATCTATTAAACCTATTTATTATAATTATTATAGAAAATAGACTTGTATTAGAAGGCCTTTTACTAGCTCTTCTATCTATTCATCAGTCTTCTGATAATTATCCTTATTACTCAATCCTATTTAGATTCCCTTAAGTACAACGAATCTTTTTGATTATAAAAATAAAATATAAAAGCTATAAAACTAACGATTCAAATTAGTTTTATAGCTTTTCCATATTTATAATGATAGATCATTCCTTTTTAGTAACTATAAATATACCTTTTGATAACACCTATCTATATCAGTCTTTCTGCTAATAATAAATCTTCTGGTGTAGTAATTTTAATATTAGTATATTCCCCTTGAACAATATGAACAGCTTCTCCAAAGGCTTCTACAATCATACTATCATCTGTAACTTGCAGAGCTTTTTCATAAGCTTCTTGATAGGCATTTATTAATAATCCCTTTTCAAACACTTGAGGTGTTTGTACTGCCCACAAAGTTTCTCTTCTAGGCGTGTTAATGATTTTCCCCTCTTGATCAGCTTGTTTAATTGTATCTTTTACAGGTACAGCTACAATACAAGCTCTACATTCTTTTACTTTTTCTATACTGGCATTGATTACTGCTTCACTTATAAGCGGCCTTGCTCCATCATGTACCATGATATAGTCTATTTCTTCGCTTACATTACTAATACCATTCCAGCATGAGTCTTGTCTTTCCTTTCCTCCTGCTACAACAGCCTTAACCTTTTTGATCTTATAAGTATCTCTCAACAATGTAGTAACATATTCAATATCTTCTTCACCTGTTACTACAATAATTTCTTCTATTTGAGCAATAGTGGAAAAGCGTTCCACAGTATGAGTCAGTATTTCTTTGCCTTTTAGCTTTAAATACTGTTTTTTAACTTTTGTTCCCATACGCGAACCGCTTCCACCTGCTACAATAACTGCAGCTATTTTATTCATTTATAAAACTCCTCTATTTAATAATCTTAGCAAAAATCATACGTCCTGCAGAAGTCTGAAGTACGCTAGTAACCTGTACTGTCTTTGTTTCTCCTACTGCTTTCCTACCATTTTCTACAACGATCATTGTTCCATCATTAAGATAGCCTATACCTTGCTCTTGTTCTTTACCTTCTTTTATAATCGTTATCACCATTTCTTCATTAGGAAGAACCACTGGTTTTACCGCATTACTAAGATCATTAATATTTAATACCGTAACCTTTTGTAGCTGTGCCACCTTATTTAAGTTAAAATCATTAGTTACAACTGCTCCATGTATTTGTTCTGCTAACTTAATAAGCTTAACATCTACTTCTTTAATATTACGGAAATCTATATCCATCACTTCGATTGGTGGCTGCTTAAGATTTTGCATTTCATTTAAAATATCTAAACCTCTTCGCCCTCTATTTCTCTTTAACTTATCAGATGAATCTGCAATATGTCTAAGTTCATCTAATACAAATGTGGGAATAATAATTTTACCTTCAATAAACTGAGTCTTAATAATATCTAGAATACGCCCATCTATAATGACACTTGTATCTAGAATTTTAGGTGCACTCCATAGTGTATTATTATCCTTCTTACTAAACCAACCTTTTATTTCATCTTTTTTAATGTGTACGATATATATACCAATATAGCCTAACGCTAAATAGAGTAATATTCCCCATAGTATATTCATCATATCTGATTGGCTTGTAAGAAGAGGATTACCTATTAAATTTGCAATGCCTAATCCTATAGCAAATCCAATAATATATATGAGTGTTTCAATCATAGAAGCTTTAGCTAACTTAGCTTCTATTTTAGGTGTGATTTTTTTAGATATAAACGCACCTATTGTTATAAACATAAGTCCAAAAATAATTATAAATACTATAAGTTCTTTATACTCATATAAAAATTTCAAACTTCCTTGTAATGTATCGCCAAAATTACTAGGAATAATTTGTTTCTCCTGTAGATCTACTACCATTATGGAAGCTATCCCTGCAATAATACCAGAGATGAGAAACCTAATTATTTTCTCCATTTTTTACCCCCTCCCCTTTGTTATATTTTTTTACCAAGTGGTAGGTTCGGAACAGCATTTAATGTCATATCAGCACGTGAACCTCTTAAATATTCATAGTACGCTGCTGAACCAATCATTGCTGCATTATCTGTACAAAGTATTTTACTTGGATGATAGAATGCAAAACCATTTTTATTGCAAGCTGCTTCCATACCTTCACATAAACCGCTATTAGCTGCTACACCACCTGCTAAGGCAATTTTAGTAATGCCTTTTTCTTTCGCAAGTGCCATTGTTTTCGTTACAAGTACTTCTACTACTGTATTTTGAAAACTGGCTGCGATATCTGCTATTGGTAATTCATCTCCTTTCATCTTTGCGCTATTAACATAGTTTAGTACAGATGATTTAAGACCACTAAAACTAAAGTCATAGCCATCTCCTATCATTGCCTTTGGAAAGGCAATAGCATCTTTATTTCCTTCTTTACTTAATGCATCAATCTTTGGTCCCCCTGGATATGGAAGGCCAATAGCACGTGCAACTTTATCATAAGCTTCTCCTGCTGCATCATCTCTTGTTTTACCCATAATTTCATAAGTATTATAATCTGCAACATGAACAAGGTGCGTATGTCCTCCTGATACAACTAAACATAAAAATGGTGGTTCTAATGTAGGCTCTTGAATATAATTAGCTGCAATGTGCCCTTCAATATGATGTACACCTACTAATGGTATATTTTTAGTAAAGGCAATCGCCTTAGCCGCTACTACACCTACTAATAAGGCACCTACTAAACCTGGCCCATATGTTACACCAATTACATCAATATCATCTAATGTCATATTTGCTTTTTCTAACGCTTCTCGTATCACCACATTAATCTTTTCAACATGCATACGTGATGCTATCTCTGGTACAACTCCTCCAAACTTAGTATGTAAGTCAATTTGAGTTGAAATAACATTTGAACGTACATCTCTTCCGTTAACTACTACTGCTGCTGCTGTTTCGTCACAAGATGTTTCTATCGCAAGTATTTTTATATCCTTCATTTTTATTCCTCCACAACCTGGTCCTCACTTACAGGCCCAAGGTCTTTCCAACTGTATATTTTCCATAGTCCTTCTTCTTTAACTAAAGTATATTCCCTTTTTTGAGTCCCTTTAGTCGTATCGTAAATAACTTCTACAAAAGCATCATCTGGGGTTAAGAAATTAATACTTTCTATTTTACTATTATTTAGATATACACCTTCTGTATGGTTCTTAATAAGCTCGGTACGTAAATTTTCTATTTGCTTATTGTAAGTATTTAGTTCTAGTAGTCTATTACTGCATAGAAGTCTTAATGCTAATAGTGTTTGTTTTTCTAACTCATTGTCTGGCTCCCAAGCTTCACTATACTGTACTTCCATAATCTCATTACTTACTTCTATTAGTAACTTAGGTGTAGCTGGATATTCTGCTTCAATTTGTTCAATAATCCGTTCAATACGTTCATTCATATCAGCCTTTAATTCCTCTTGTATAGCTACTGTATCTACTACATCTGCCACGTCTTGACTTTCCATCGCTAGAAAATAAATACTGCATACGCCTAGCATAATTAATACAGCTATAGCTTTCCTCATGCCTGTCCCCCTTTTAGAAATGTCTACTCCTCGAATCCTATAGTTGTTGTCATTCTATCTGTTCCTGCAATTGTATTTGGAAAAATCTCACAAATGGCAGATACATCTATCTTTGAATTTGGTACCGCTGGGCTAAAATGAGTCAGCCAAAGTTCTTTTACTTCTGCTTTTTTAGCAATTTGTGCTGCTTCACTACTTAGCATATGCTTATATTTTTTCACTTGTTCTAATTCATCCTCAATGTACATTCCTTCACAAATGAATAGGTCTGACCCTTGGACAAACTTTGTAAGTTCTTCCGTTGGTCTACAATCTGTACTATAAGATACTTTAATTCCTTTTCTTGCTTCTCCTAGTACCATATCTGGCGTATATACCTTATTGCTTTCTTCTACAGTTTCACCAAGTTGAAGCTTCTTCCAAAGCTTTTGTGGTACTTGGTTCTCACGTGCTTTCTCTACTACAAACTTAGGCTGCCTTTTATTCTCTATAGCATAGCTAAAGCAAGGTACTTTATGTGGTACAGGAAGCGCACTAATATGAAACTCGCCTACTACTAATTCATTTTTCTCATAAGGTAATTCTATTAAATTTAATGGAAATGTAATATCTCTACATACTACTGTTAAACCATCTACTATTCTCTTAAGCCCTGGTGGTCCAATAATAGTAAGTGGTTCTTCACGTCCTGCATTGCCTAAAGTTAAAAGTAATCCTGGCAGTCCTGTTACGTGATCTCCATGATAATGTGTAAAACAAATAATATCTAAAGTTTTATATCCCCATCCTAACATCTTCATGGTAACTTGTGTACCTTCACCACAATCAATTAAAAGTTTTCTTCCATTATATCTTGCAAGCATTGCTGTCAAAAAACGCTCTGGTAACGGCAACATTCCACCCGTTCCAAGCAAACAAATATCTAACATGTTCTACATCCTTTCTAGACTTATAACTGTATTATATCCTTTTATTCCAACTGTTACAACTTTCCTATCTTATACATTTTTTTATATTGTATTCTATATTCCTAAATACACTAAAGAGCTGTTGTATTTATACAACAGCTCTTTCAAACTTTTATTCGTCTTCAGTTGTAAAGATTTCAAGAACTGGCGCCTCTTTAATAGGTATGGCAAAAGTTTTAATCCATTTATTATAACATGCTTCACATATAATAAATGAATCACTTGTAAGGTCTTTTGAAGAAAAATACCCCCATGTCTTTTCAACTTGTAGATAATCTTCGCAGTTACGCCCATCTGGTTTCTTGATAGGCTGTCCACAACAATTGCACTTTATCTCTTCTTGCATTTTAGGCACCCCCCACCGCTCAAGCGGCCTATATTTCAAGCATGATCTTTCATCCGATGACTATTATCCATAATACTTCATGATCAACTCATCGAAGTAAATGGATACTGCGTCCTTGGATAACATTTGCTAAAATAAGCATGCTAGTTATCCTTAGATCTATTATATACTTTCTATACACAATAATATATAGGTAAATTTTCTCTTATTCTATAAGCTATCTGTAGTTTTAAAATGTAACTTTGCAACCTCATTTAGACGTTCCTTGCCAAATTGGTATACAAATTTCCTACCTGCTTCTACTGTTTGGGCACTTGCTCCTTTGGGGAACTTTTGACCATAAACTTCTTCTAACCCTTGCATATTGCTTACAAAGGCATCTCTTGCTAATATACTTGCTGCTGCAACAACTACATTTTGTTCTGCACGTGGTCTTTGTTCTAAAGTAATCCCTTTACTTGCTTCTCTTAAACAATTTTTAATCAGCTTCTCATCGCCAAATTGATCCGATAACGCTACTTGTGCCCCTGTTTGCACAACTAATTCATCAATGACTTTAGCATGCCCTGCTGCAAGAAGAAGATTCAGATTTCCTATTTTATTATAAGCAGTATTATATCTTACATTATCAAACACTAGAATTTTATAATCACAAATAACCTTTATTTGTTCGGCTAACTTAGCAATCTTAATATCTGTTAATGCCTTACTATCTGCTACACCTAACATTTTTAATTTTATTTTTAAAGCTTCATCGGCATATACTCCTGCTACTACTAGTGGACCAAAGTAATCTCCTTTACCTGACTCATCTACTCCTATCATTGGAATTTCTAGACGATCACTCATAAATTTGCTGATTACTTTTTCTTGATTCTTACTTGTCCCATTACTATTTATATTATGAATAACTGCTTTTAATTCCTCATATTTCACTTGTGATAAATCTAAAGTAACACCCTTCTTCTTACTTTCGTAAATACGTACTTTTGACTTTTTATCACCTTCTATTACATCAAATTGAATTCCATAATTAATTTCCTGATAAGCTCCAACTTGAAATTCATATTCTATTTGACTGAGTAAGTTCTCTTTTAAAATGTTATATAAATCGTATTTTGACATTCATTTTCCCTTTCTACTTTTGATAGACTTAGTATATAACATTTTTAATTTTTATTGCATAAGTTCTTTTGATTTTGCCTAAACTAGCTCTGAGATAATTGTGATTCCTCCCCATTGAACATTATCTCAAACCCCAACATTAATTGTATAAATATTAAAACCCTAAATATCTATTTTCAAAAGCGATAGCTCCCCTGTCGCTTTCTTTTTTTTATTTTATCCTATCTTGAATAAATTGAATGGCCTCTTCTTCTGGAATAGGCCTACTAAATAAATATCCCTGTATTAAATCACAATTACACTGTTTCAAATACTCTAACTGACCTTCTTCTTCTACACCTTCTGCTACAACCTCTAAAGATAGTTCATGCCCTAAATTAATAATAGCTCCTGTAATGTTTTTCTTTTCATCTTTTAAGATATCATCTACAAATGCTTTTTCTATTTTTAGTACATTAATAGGAAGTTGTTTAAGGTACGTTAATGAAGAATATCCTTTTCCAAAGTCATCTAAAGAGATTTTAACTCCCTTTTCCTTAATCTTTTCTACCTTTTCAATATTAACGTCTATAGATTCCATTAACATTGTCTCTGTAATTTCTATATGGAGCCTTTCCGGCTCAACATGAGTATGCTCTATAATCTCTTCAATCTTTTCTGCAAAATTATCTTGTATAAGTTGAACAACAGAAATATTCACAGCTACATAAATATCATCTAATCCAAATTCCTTTAATTTATTAATAAATCTACAGGCTTCTTCTACTACCCATGATCCTATAGGTACCATTAATCCCGTTTCTTCTGCAACACTAATAAACCTATCTGGTGGTATCATTGTACCATCTTCTTTGATCCACCTAATTAGTGCTTCAAAGCCCTTAACCTTACCTGTCTCTATTTTCATCTGTGGTTGGTAGTAAAGAGCAAATTCTTGTTTTTGAATGGCTTGTCTTAATTCACTCTCCATTTGAATTTTTTCCAATGTATGCTGTTTAAATTCATCTTCAAAGAAAATATAATTACGTTTCCCCTTATCTTTAGCCCTGTGCATTGCTGTACAAGCTTTATTAAGTACATCCTCAAACGTATCACTACTTTCCTTAGTATAAATGGCTACACCTATACTAAAGGAAATACCGAAGTCAATCTGGTCTATTATAAATGTCTCTTCAAAACATCTGTTCAGCTTCTCTATAAATGCTTTTATTTCTTCTTCTCTTATAGTTTCTTTTAATAAAATAGCAAATTCATCTGCTGCTACACGTGCAATAGTAACCTTATCATTTTGTAAGTATTCAAATCGTTTACCAGATTCAGCTAGAACTTGATCTCCACCTTTATAGCCAAAAGAATCATTTACAAATTTAAAATTATCAACATCTAGATAAAGGAACGTACTCTCTTGTTCTTTATGTTCTTCAAATATTTCCTTAAGATAATTCTTATTTGCTAAACCTGTTAACTCATCATAATAAGCCATATATTTAATACGTTCTTCATTAATCTTTTTATCATTAATATCTGCAATAGAACCAGTCATTCTTATCGGGGTATTATCTTGATTACGCAAAATTTTCCCTACAATATATACCCATATGTACTTGTTATATTTATTAAGAACACGACATTCAAAGTCATATTGATCTTCTGTTTGTAATGTACAAAGCTTTACACTATTTTGCACTAACTCTCTATTATCTGGATGAATCCATCCTAAATCAATATTTTCTTGTTCATTCATAGTTTGACAATTAAAAATTTCTTGTACTTTGGGTGAGCAATAGATTTTCTTTTCTTTAAGATCCCAGTCCCAAATTCCAATACTTGCGGTATCAATAACCATACTATAGCGTTCTTCACTAACTTGTAAGGCTTCTTTCTTATCACATAGCTCTTCATATTTTTTCTGCAATTCTTCCTCTGATCGAGCAATTTCTTCATAGAGCTCATTAATTTGGTCTTTATCTTTCTCTGTTAAATCAAATAGAGTAATATCTACTGCAGAAATTTCCATATGAAAATCAGTGTTTTCTCTTTCTTTACTCATTATTTGTTTTACAGTACAAATAGTATAGAGCTTCTTGTAGTTCTTAGATAAGAAATTAAGATCTATTGTTATAATTCCTAGTTTTTGTGCTTTTAAAAGTTTTTCAATTTTCCCATACTCACTTTTAAATAAAACATCAAAAATTGCTTTTTCTCTAATTTCCTTTGAAGAATAGCCCAATGTTTCTCTTGCATATCTATTACAGTAAGTAATCTTTCCATCATGACTAACCTTAATTACCATTAAATCTTTTGATTTTTCCATTTGGCTTATTTCATTGCGATACTTTCTATAGTCTACTAAAAATTTATAACATAAAATAATATAAATACTTGCTACACCTACTATAATGATTCCTATCGCTAGATTCACTTCATTAATATCTTTTTCTAAACCATAGACTACTTGCTCCATCTGCTCAACAAAATCACCTCTTATGTAATGACTTAATAATTTATAACTTCCCCAAGTTAAAGATACTGCTACTACCAATAAAGTTATTAATACCGTAATAGGATGGCTAATTAATCTCTTTATTGTTATCGTGCCTTCTGTTCTTTTCATAGTTTCCCCCATCTTTTTTAGCATATATGCTAATTAAAATGCTAACAGTGCTTGTACAATATCATATTCATTTAACTCATCGTGCCCCTTCTCTATAAATGCACCAAAATACCTATTCTCTTTGTCTTTCACTTGAAAACTAAGCATTTTTTCCATAGCTAGTGTATAAAGTTCTATGTCACCCACATTTTTTCCTATTTGGCTAATAACTGCATATATGGCAATTGTCTCTTGGTGACTTGTAATCATCCCTGTTTTTGAGTCATATTGTTCATATATCCCCCCGGCTTTTATCTGTTCTTTAAGCCATTTAATTGTCTCAGACTTATATAGTCCATTTTCTGATAGATCCTGCACAATAAGTAAGCTTTCTAAAGTGTCTAGCTTTTCTTGTGTACTATAAGTTTTCTCATCATAATTGTAGTAAGTATAATATAACGGAAAAGAACGACTAATAAAGCCTTTCTCTACAATATCTTTACCTTTTTGGAGGAGGCCCTTCCAATCTACACTATGATTCTCTAATACCGCTAATGCCTTTAAATCTATATCTCCTAGCTCAACTTCTCCCTCTCTTATATCATTCATTGAGTCATAATAAGAATATAACTTTCCTTTTACTACATTATATTTATACATTTGTTCTTCTAAAAGATTAGCTATTTCTTGATACAGTGGATCATCCCAATTTTTGTATGCTCTTACTGCCAATTTATACATTTTTAAGTTATCTTCAAGAGATGCTTTATGAACAGGTTGAATAGACTCATCTTGAATATAGCCACCAACTGCGATCAATTCTTCCTTAGTCATAAGGCTTTTCATGATTGCTTCAGCCATTTGCCTAAATTCTTTTTCTTGATTATTCTTAAGAAGATATTCTAGATATAAAATTTGAACCTTTGTATTAATATTATCATTACTATAGAGCAACTGATTATGTAATAAATGATTTTTTACAGCTTGTAAGGTATTCATTTCATATTTGTCATAAAAATTATCTTCTATTTGTGAACTTTCTGTTTTAAATATTAATTCCTTTATGTAATGACTTTTTACATATCCTAGTGTGCCTGTCGTTAATATTACAAAAAATACAGTACTTATTATCTTTTTTTTCATTTTTCCACCAACTTATACAACAATCTTCTTTAATCTTATCATACTATACAGGAAATAATAAATATAAATTGCATAAAAATATACAAAATTAAAAAGGCTTATATAAAATAAGCCTTTTTTAACTAATTTAATCGTTCTTCAATTAAGCGAGCAAGTTTTTCTGCTTCTTCTTGCATAACTTGTTTATCTTTTCCTTCGATCATAACACGAACAAGAGGTTCTGTACCAGATGGACGAATAAGCACACGTCCTTCTCCCTTAAATCTATTTTCAAGGGCTGTAATAGATGCTTGAATTTCTAAGTCTTCAAGATAGTCATGCTTATGTTCATTTTTAACAATAGCATTAACTAATACTTGTGGATATACTTGCATAATAGATTTAAGCTCAGATGGTGTCTTACCTGTTTTCTTCATAACATAAAGAAGTTGAATTGCTGTAATAAGTCCATCACCTGTAGTGTTATAATCTAAAAAGATTACATGCCCTGATTGTTCTCCACCTAAATTATAATTATGTTTAAGCATGTTCTCAAGTACATAACGGTCACCAACACGTGTATGGATAAGATTAATCCCCTCTTCTTTACTCATAACAGTAAAACCTAAGTTACTCATAACAGTAGCAACAATTGTATCTTGTTTTAAACGACCATCTTTTTTCATGTCTAAACCAACAATACTCATGATTTGGTCACCATCAATAAGTTCGCCTTTTTCATCTACTGCAAGACATCTATCTGCATCACCATCAAAGGCAATCCCTACTTCCATACCACGTCCTACAACTTGTCTACTTAGGTCATCCATATGGGTTGAACCACATAATTTATTAATATTTACACCGTTTGGTTTATTATGAATGACTTCTACATCTGCCCCTAATCTTTCTAGAGCAATTGGTGCTACTTCTGATGCAGCGCCATTTGCACAGTCTATAAGTACTTTGATTCCTTTTAAATCTCCAGGAATTGTATCACATACATAGTCAATATAAGCTTCTATTGCACTTTCATCAATTGACCATGTTCCTACTTCTTCACCTTCTGGAAGTGGAATACTTTCTGGTCTAGATACGATAAGGTTTTCAATTTCGTCTTCTAATTCATCTCTTAATTTATAACCTTCAGAATTAAAGAATTTAATTCCATTGAATTCAAGTGGATTGTGAGATGCAGAAATCATAACACCTGCATCCATACCTAACTCTTTTGTTAAGTAGGCAACAGCTGGTGTTGGGATAACACCTACACAAATAGCTTTTGCTCCTACAGAACAAATTCCTGCTACAAGTGCAGATTCAAGCATTGTTCCAGATATACGTGTATCGCGTGCTACTAAAATTTTAGGTTGTTTTTTTGTTTCTTTTGTTAATACATAAGCTCCTGCTTGCCCTAAGTGGAATGCAAGTTGTCCTGTTAACTCTTTATTTGCTACACCACGTACACCATCAGTTCCAAATAACTTACCCATTTTATCGCTCTCCATTCTCTTTTCATTAATTTTATACAATTATTTTGTCATTTATATGTCTATTTTGCCCATTTAAAATTATAATACCATTTTACTACACTGACAAGGTTTTAATGCACGTCTAAAAACAAAAAGCTAGAAATCTATACTTCATTCTAGATTTCTAGCTACTTTTACATTCTTTATTCTTCGCCTTCTGGCTGTGTCACTTCTCCTTCTACAGGTGGTTCTACTGGTTCTTCTGTTACAGGAGGTATAACTTCTTCTTGTATTTTTTCTACTTTGATATTTAGATAAATTGGTGTATTAACTACTTTAAATCCTTCTGGGACAACTAACTGTAATGGCATTTTATATTCACCATTTGAAAGTGGGCGAATCTTGCTAAAGTCTATTGTTCCTTTTAATTGATCTGATGTAAATCCTAGCAATTTTTCAGCTGTGCTTGCTAAAATTACATTGACTGAAGGATTTACCATCTCATATTTATAATCCTCAGGTAGCCCTAAAACTTGTAGTTTCATTTCTTCTAGACTAATGTCATAACTATAATCTGTTTCTTTTTGAATCTCTAATGTTACATTAGCCTTTGATTCTATATTATCAATATACTCTATACCTTCAGGCAGAATAAAATCTGCTCTAAATGTATTGCTTTGTATAATATTATCTAATGCAATTTTTTCTAGTTTAATTGAGTTGATTTGATCTACAACTTCTGGTTTTCCTACTATAGTTATTTCTTTAGGATTAATAATAATATTAGTCTGAATATAGCCTGCTGGTAGTGTACCTTTAAATTGTGGTTCTAATGGAACCTTCTTTTTCTTGCCTATAGGCAATGTAACCTCTACATATTCAGGGACTTTTTTAACACCAGTAACTTCCTGTCCATCTTTATCTAATAAAGTAATTGGTACAGTATAGCTTAATGTATCTTCTGAAAAATTCTCTACATTAATATTGATAACTGCAGTTTCAACACTTTCTACACCGCTCTTAGGTCCGCTTATCACCACTTCACTTGGCTTTAAAATTGGATCGAGGGCTGCATATTCACTACTACTCTCATTTTCAATATTATAGATAATCTCTTTAGTTGTTGACTTCTCTCTTTCAAAGATTACACTAATATCCCTTGGTCTAATATCTTCTGCTGTAATACTATCTACACTAATATATACAGGTACTCTTACAGTCTTATCTATAGAGTCTGCATCTTCAGCTGTAAGCATATTCGCATATTGAGTAAGATCGAGTCTTGCATCAATTTGCACCGCATCACTTGCTAGACGCTCCATATCAAGCCTTGGACCTTTTAGAAGTACACGTACTTGCATATTTCTTAGTTCTTCTTCATTCTGTAATACATATCCTTTAGCTTCTAACTCATTAATACCTCTAATGGTTAAAGGTACTCTTACTTCTTTAGTTAAAACTGGATTTTGAGAATTAATAACAAAGAACCATAGTAGAGCTGCAAGTAAAAAAGAAACTATTTTCCAAGGAAGGTTATTGGATAAAAATCTATTCATTTTTTTGTTTTCCTTTCCATAGCATCATTTTTCTTTCATGCTTTTTGCGTCTCTTTGATGATCCTAATATACGTCTTAATCCTTCACCATCAAGGCCTCTTCTAATTTTCCCATTTTTCACAAATGAGATATGTCCTGTTTCTTCTGATACAACAACGACAAGTGCATCTGTTACTTCTGATACACCAATTGCTGCTCTATGTCTTGTCCCTAAATCTTTACTAATTTCTAGACTATCACTTAATGGTAAGAAACACGTCGCAGCTGATACTCTATTGTGACTAATAATTACCGCGCCATCATGTAAAGGTGTATTTTTCTCAAATATGTTAATAAGTAATTGGCTAGAAACAACGGCATCAATAGGAATACCCGTTCTTTCTACATCTCCAAGTTTCGTTTCTTGTTCAATTACTATTAGTGCACCTGTTTTTACTTTTCCCATTTGTACACTTGCTTTGACAATAGCCTCTACCGTTTCATCTAGGAGACCTTCTATCATTCCCTCTTCTGTAGAAAGAATAGAACCCAATAAATTGCCTCGCCCAATTTGTTCTAAAGCTCTTCTAAGCTCCGGTTGGAACAATACCAGTACTGCAATGGCACCTAAAGTGATCGCATTTGATATAATCCACGAAACAGTATGCAATTGAAATACAAAAGCTACGACAGCCACTACAATAATAATTACAACGCCCTTTAAAAGTGCCCATGTTCTCGTATCCTTAATCCACATAAGAACTTTGTAAATAAAGAATGCTACAACTAATATATCTATAATGTCTCTTATTCCAATATGTGGTAGGCTAAGGTACCCTATCTTATCTAGTGCTTCACTTATTACGTCCAAGTATTGCAACCCCTTTTCCTTATTTTACACTTATTATATCATGATTATATTCAAAATACATCTGGAACTTGTGCTAATTTTAACCTACTAACCAGAAAAAAAGTTGGTAACAAAATTAATCTAATATCTGATTAATTTTGCCCCAACCTCTACTCCTCAATTTCCATAGCATCCTGTTTGTTATGCCCTGTATAAATCTTTTCTATCTTTGTACAATCTACTTGTACTTTAATTTTTGGTACTACTTTTACAAAGTAAAAGTTATCTTCATCTTCAAATTGTACTGTTTCACTTCTAGAATAATCTAGAGACTTAGACATAAATTGAATAATACTTGCTATGACTACACTTAGTATGGACATAACAACCATTAATAATACATTGACCTGTACATTTAAAAATAGAATCGCTATAACAAAGCCTAACATATTCATTGCACCACCAATAACAATAGCCATGTACGGTGCATAATCTATCATTTGCCTTTTTACAATAAATACAATACAAAATACAACGAGTAATATACTCATTGTTGCTAACATAGTTGGATTCTGAACAACTTGTGTTCCTATTATATTTAAGCTATCTAAACATAATTTCAAACTATCTTCTGCTTTTAAAGCTACTTGTACAATAGGTTCTATACATTGAATAGAAAAAACACTTAAAATGCCTATTAATATTGCAACAACAACTTGAAATCCACCGAATAACCCTGCAATAATCGGCACTGCATAATGTAAATTCAATCTAAATGCTAAGATTGTCAATATAATTACTAAACTTTCTCTAGGATAAAGCCTTATATAAAATATGTACAAACATAGGCAAATCAATCCCATTCCTAGCCCTATAAATAAATTAAAGCTTAATAAATGAATAGTAATAATAAACATGGCACCAATCATTATGTATTGTATAGGTAGCACTGCACCTATACAAGCTATTACCCCTATCATATATCCCCTAGTTAAAAGAGGTGCATAGCCAATGGTACTATTAATTTCTATAAGCATATAAATTACAGTAATGAACTTTGCCATGGCAATAAAAATCTTTTCATACATCTTATAAAACTGTATTGCCCGCTCTCTAAACATCAAAAGGCTTTCATTTGGCTTCATTTCTTTCATCCCCTTTATCCCTACTTTTTTCAAGTTCTTCTAGTGCCTTCAAATTCTTCTTATAGCTATTGATTCTACTTTGTGCCAAATTATATTTCTTTTGATAAATTTGACTTGAAATTACACTATAAGCCAGTATGATAGCAATCATACTCCCCCCATATGGTATGATATACTGTCCTACTACTTCTTCAAGATTGGTTGGCAAGGTTCCCCCTATTTGTAGCTTTGCAAAAATGTAAAGGAACATGATTATACCGGTCATTATAAACACCAGTAATCTTGTTTTAAAATTATTAACGTATATATAGTCTTCTGAAAAGTAACTTGTTATCTTTTTATCCTTATTTAACGATTGCTTTTCCTCTATAGCTAACTTCGACATTAAAATAATTTTATTCTTATCCATGTCCCCCATCACATCCTTTACTCTTGTTCTAACGCATTAGAATGATACTTGCCTGCACCATTCCATAAAAGCCACTCACTACCTAATGCATCATAAGTTGCTTTTATTTGATCTTGCACTTGTTCATCTCCATATTCTTGATAACTACTTAACCACGATGCTGTGAAATCTTGCAACCAAGGCCTTACTTCTGCCATTCTCTCATTTCTTGGTATTTCACTTATAATCATATTAGAGTATTGCATAACTTCTAATATAAGGTCATACGGTTGTAAGTCTGGATGTGCTATTCCAAATGAGCCCTCTCCATAGTGTGAAGGATAAATCATCGGACAAATATAATCTAGATGCTTAATAAGTTCTCTGTAATCTTGTCCTACTATTTCTGCATCAATTTTACTTGTAATAATTGTTCCAAATACATCTGCTGAGACATTTACACCATAAGGATGTAACGCTTCTGTCATATATGCAACAAATTCCGTTATAATCTCTGTTTTACTTTTATCTGTTGGAAAGTTTAAATCTTTTCCTTCCATAGATTCATGGAAACGAATGTAATCAAATTGTATTTCTTTAAATCCTAAGTTAATCGCTTCTTTACTTATTTCTAAAAGGTACTCCCAGTTTCTTTTATCATAAGGATTTAACCAACTTTCACCTTTGCTTGTTTGATAAACACTACTATCTGCTGTCTGCACTGCTTGATCTGGATTTACCTTGGTATAGACGTTATCCTTAAAAGCTACAATACGTGCAATTGGGTAAATATTATTAGCGTAAAGCTTATCTATGACTTCATCCATATTGGGAATAGCCGGCTTTTCTTTAACTGCACTCTGTAACTTTGGATTGTCAGTACTAAAAGTTAAGTATCCATTATCATTTTTAATATCTATAATCATACCATTTACTTCTGTCTCATTTGCTAGTTTTATGAGTTCATCAAGTCGTGCCATATTTGTCGCTGGTAAATATACCCCCTTAATTGGTGGCTTTGCTGTATGTACCTCATACTTAGTATCCACTTGTTCTAAGAAGAAAGGCTCCATAGCTTGCTTACTACTTTGTATCCCCATACTAAAAAGTGCTGCTACATCTTGTAGCTTTAATTTATTTGTAAAGATTAAGGTGGCAGCTACTCCTATTAATAGTATAGAAGCAGTAATAAAATTTCTAACTATCACTTTGTTGCGTTTGTACCTATAATAGCTTCCATAAAGTTTAATCTTATTTTTTCTCACCCTGTACGACACTCCTTTTTTCTTCCTTTTATTATAACATAGAATGTTTTTCCTGACGATTATTGTTTTTCTACACAATTCTAAATATTATTTGTGAATTATTGCCAATTTCTTCAAGTTTTAAGCAAAAAAGGAGCAAAAAGAGGCTGTTCTACAACAACCTCTTCTTTTAAACATTTATTTTATTTTCAAACTGTAAGTTCCATACCATCGTATGAAATTATAAATCCGTGTGGTATGGCTTTTTCTTCTAACGCTTCATGACAAAGTCCACCATTATGAGAAAAATGCGTTAGTATAAATGTTGTCTGCTGTGTTGCACTTCCCATTTCTAATAATCTTTCTTTAATTTCTACACAGCTTTCTAAACCTAAATGACCATATCCACCTTTATGACGTGTACCATGTGTACAGTCTAAACTTATCACATCTAACTTGATATTTTTAAGATACTCAAATGTTTCTTCTGGGAATATACCTGTATCATTTCCATATAAAAGTACTTTTCCTTCTTCTTCAATTAGATAAATCAATGACTGCTCATCTGTTTGATGTTGAGCGAGAAGTGGTGTAACCTTTAACTTTCCAGCCTCATAAGTTTCAAACGGTGTCACTCTATGATAATCAATAAAGTTTTGGTTACCTCCAAACTCTACTTGTACTACTTGGTCTAAATATGCTTCAACCTTATCATTTCCATATACATGTACTGTAGATCCTTTATTGGCTTCATCAAAGTGTGCATAGTTCCCTTCACATCTTGCAACTAAATCCCAAGGATTGAAATGATCTGAGTGTGAATGGGTAATCACAAAATATCTAATCGCTGCTAGATTAAGGTTATATTTAAGTTTATGCAAATAAGCATCTGGTGAAAAGTCCATTAATGTATCTTCATTAATAAGCATACTTGTTCTTGTACGAATATTTTTCCCACCTTCTCTTTCAGCTTGTTTACAAGCTTCGCATTCACAAAAAAGTCCTGGAAATCCTTCATAGGCTGCTGTCCCTAAATATTTAAGTTTCATTATTAGTCTCCTTTTATTCTATCACTCTAAGTGTTAAGATCTTTTCTTATTTTTATTTCCTAAATCTATTTATCATCATTTTAAACTTTAGATAAGTGGACTTACCATTAATGTTTAAATTTTTGCCACATAGGTCTTGCCACTATACAACTTATAATTCCTAATAAGCATATACCTACTAAAACCATACTTGTCACTTGCCATCCATATCCTTCTACAAGTGCACCTAAGCCATAACCGCATAGTCCACTCCCTAGGTAGGTTACACAATTGGTTAATCCTGCCACTAAAGCTGTCTTATTATACTTTGCAAAATAGGTTGGTAGCACACTTACAAGTATGGTGTTAATCCCTAGCATACAAGAAGTGACCACTGCAAATAATAAAACACTCACATAGATATTTGCCCTACCATATACTACAAGCAATGCTAAGCTTATTACACTTACCCCATAAAATATAGCTGTTGTCTTCAAATCATCTCCAGAATTTTTTTCATTAATATATTTAATAAGATAAATACCTGTTAAATTGACAAGTGGTAATAGTGCTGTTAAAAATACAGAAAAATAAGCATGTGTCCCAAATGTATCTGTAATATATTGAGGTACCCAAGTCATAATCCCATCTTTTAAGAATCCCATAATCAAAATAGCAATAAAGATAACCACTAACCCAGATTTAAATAGAACTTTCTTAAACTGCTTCTCTTCAGTTTCTATTATTTCTTTTCTATTGTTAACTATTTGTTTTTCACTATCAATTACTTGAGCTTTATCTATTACCTTTACACAGTGTTTTTCAACTTGCTTTATAGTCATATGCCATATAAGCGCTGCAATAAATAGCAAGCCTGATGTAAATAAGAAAATATTTCTCCAGCTTGATATTTTAAGAAGACTTGAACACATTAAATAGGTAAAACAAGTTCCTAACGCTACAGATGTTTGAATATTAAAGCAGCATTTATGTAAGTAGTCTTCATCCATATACTGTGTATAAAGCTTTACGATAGGTGGCCAAATCAAAGATAAACTTAATCCATTAAGTGACCAAATCAGTAGTAGTTGCCAATAGCTATTAGAAGTAAACATACCAATATTACATATACCACATCCAATTAATCCAACTAAAACTAACCTTCTAGACGAAAAATGATCCCCTATTAAGCCACTTAGTAATTGTCCTATCCCATAACTTATAAACAAAGCTGTAACTACTGTGCCTAATTGAATCGTTGTATAGCCCTCAGTTTGTCCAATTTCAATCATTGATGCTGCATAATTCAATCTGCCTATATATGAAATAAAATACACAAGCCAACTTACTTTAAAAAGTTTTTTTACTAAATCTTGTTGCACGACCTCCACTCTCCTTCAAGCCTATTCTAAAGCTTTCTAAAGAAAATGAAAGTGATGATACTCATATTGATTTTTTTCACTATTAGCTTTAAAATAATGAAAAATAATTCAATTTTTATGAACATATTTGGGGGAATTTATGCTAAATACAAGACAAGAACAATTACTAAATTTATTAAAGCAAAAGAAAACAATTGCTATTCCTCATCTTGCTGACCTACTCTCATATAGTGCTTCTACCATTCGTCGTGACCTTATTTTATTAGAAGAAATGGGGTTAGTAAAAAGAGATAAAGGAAATGTAAGTATTATCGTTACAACCACTAAAGAAAAACACTTTAAATTACGTAACCAAGAAAATATTTCTATCAAACAAACCCTAGCCCAACTTGCTACTGATTTTATCACCGATGGTAGTTCCATGTTTTTAGATTCTAGTTCAACAGTCCTACAGCTTTGTCCCTTACTCAATAACTATAAAAATATTACCGTTGTTACCAATGGTATCGAAGTTGCTCATAGTTTAATCGAACACACTGCTTGTGAAGTTTTTGTTGTTGGTGGGTATGCTCGTGAAGGTTCTAGTGGCATTGTTGGCGAGTCTGCCCTTGAGTATATTAAGCAATTCAACCTAGACCTTTGTATTATGTCTTGTGCAGGTGTAGATCATAAAGGCTTTACTGATCCAAGTATGCAACAAGCCTGTACAAAAAAACAAATGTGTGAACAATCAAGACTTACGCTTATACTCTGTGATCATACTAAATTCCTCAATAATTATAAGTTTAACTTAGCTTCTTTTAATCAAGTGGACTATTTATTAACCGATCAAGAACCTAGCTCTTCTATTTTTGAAGCTGCACGCCAAAATAATTGTGAAATCCTTTGGCCTCATTAAAATTCTATAGATACAACAAAGAGCGCCACACATTATGTGACGCTCTTTGCTTATGCAAATAAATTAATCATATTAAATGTAGCTTGAGCTGAATAATACATATTCATAAACTGAGCATTACTCGCCATTTTACGAATTCCAGCATAATATGTTTCTTCATCCATTACATTCTGTAGCTTGTTACTAGACTCTGCTAAAAGAGATTGAGAGGATGTATTAATCCCTCTCATTGCGAAATCTTCCGTTTTCTTTGCTAATGTAGATAATGTATCTTTTACTCTATCTGGACTAGCAGTTAAACTCTCTTTAAATTTAGTCTCATCTATAGCTAATTTACCATCACTTCCAACGCCAATCCCTATATTCTCTAAAGATTTTTCATAGGTCTTACCTATAGAAGTTAATGAGTCATGCAAACGATTAAGAGTTTTATTCTTTCCTTTATTCTTTTCTAGAAAATCAACAGATTCATTAAATTTATCTACAAATTCTTTTGTATTTTTTTCAATTTTATCTGCGGATTCATTACCTTTTTGATTTTGCAACTTAGTAGCGGCACCATATAAAGTACTCATTTCATTACTAAAGTTTTTAATAAAACTTAAATCCTTTGCTGGTAATTGATTATTATAGTAACTTTGCGAAATACTATAACGTTCTTGTGTTGTAGATTGTGCCTGTACAGACCTTGCGGCTACTTGCTGTGTCTGTGCTATAGCTTGATATCCACTCTGAAGCCCTATATTTTGTATCATAAGGTTCTCCTTTCTTAATAGTGTCTATAAGTTATTTCGGCATCAATATACTTTAGTTCAAGTTATTAGATTAATTTTTTATGAGTGAACTTTTTAGTACCTGAAGCGTAATCACCAACGATATGGCCATGACCCATTAATTTATATTTATAAATTAATAAACCTTCAATACCTACTGGTCCTCTTGCATGGATCTTAGAGGTACTTACACCAACCTCTGCTCCAAATCCATATCTAAATCCATCACTAAAACGTGTCGATACATTACAAAATACATTACCTGAATCTACAAGCATCATAAATTTCTTAACAGCTTCTTCGTCTGTAGAAATAATACAATCTGTATGTCCAGACCCATAAGTATTGATATGAGTAATCGCTTCTTCTAAGCTACTTACAATTTTGATAGATAAAATGTAATCTAAGTATTCTGTTTTCCAATCTTCATCTGTAGCTTCTTCACACTCAATAATTGCTCTTGTTCTTTCACAACCTTTGATTGTTGCACCTTTGCCTTCTAAAGACGCTTTAAGATGAGGTAAAAATTCACTTGCTACTGCTTCATGTACAAGTAATGTTTCAAGTGCATTACATACAGATACATATTGTGTTTTTGAATCTGTTACAACTTTTACTGCTAACTCTAAATCAGCAGCTTTATCTACGTAACTATGACAAATTCCATCTGCATGTCCCATTACAGGAATATCTGAGTTCTTCATAATATATTGTACGAATTCATTTGATCCTCTTGGAATAAGAAGGTCAATATAATTATGCATTTTAAGAATTTCACTTACTTCTTCACGTGTTTCCATAAGGGTAATCCAACCTTGTGGCATACCTGCTTCTTCTGAAGCTTTTTTAATAATTTCAAATAAAATTTTATTTGTTTCTTTCGCTTCACTACCACCTTTAAGAAGTACACTGTTACCGCTCTTTAAGCATAAGCTTGAAATTTGAACAAGTGCATCTGGTCTAGACTCAAAAATAACACCTATAACACCAATTGGGCAAGAAATACGTGTAAGGATTAATCCTTCATCTAATTCTGTTTGCATTTGTACTTTCCCAACTGGTTCTTCCATATGCACTAAACTTTCAATACCATCTAATACATCTTGTAATTTGCCTTCATCAAAACGTAATCTTTTAAGCACTGGCATAGCAATATTTTGTGCTTCACTTACTTCTATATCCTTTTGATTGGCTGCAAAGATTGCTTCTTTATTGGCCTTTAATGCTTCTTGAACGGCAACTAATGCCTTTCTTTTTGCATCGCCATCTATTGCTTGTAGCATAATAGAGGCTTCACGTGCCTTACTTGCTGATTCATATATATTCATCGTCCTAACACCTTACCTTTTCCGAGTATGATTTAATGCTATTCTACACATCCTAAATGTGAAGGTCAATGTTTTTTACATTTTTTGCAAGGACGCTTATTGAGATGATGAGAAACAAAAAAGCTCCCACCTATCTAGGTTTACTTCGCCCTAGGGTATGGAGCTTTTTATTCTATATCTTACTTAAGCGTTTACTAATCTATGACCTTTGGGTGATTTTTCAATACGTATATGCATTGCATTTCTTAAATACTCCATGCTACGTACTTGATTAATGTGTCTTAAGCTATCTGTTTTTGCTACTCTCTCAATCATTGGAAGAATAGCTTGTTTTTCTTCTTTGGTGATTTTGTTTGTTTTGCAGTGTGCATTAACAAACTTTAATGTCTCAACAATTTGATCTACTGTTATCTTACTTGGGTCAACAAGTGTATAAGTAAAGTCTTTACGACGTTTCCCTTCTGGGTAAGCTTGTTTGAAGAACTCCATAAAAGGATCTGACTTTTGAGTAATCTCCGTTGGGCGATATTTAATAAGTGTCTTGTTAAGCTCAGTCTTTAAATAAACAATAGTATTAGGCTTTACATTTGCACTCATTACTTCAATGGCATCATAAATTTCTTTATAAAGTTTTTCTACTTCTTCTACAGCTAAACCTGCTTTTGCTTGTTTTCTTGTATCATCTATAGCCTCAAGTACTGCCTTTTTTGTTGTAAGAGGCTTCTTTTCCATTTGTTCCATGTGCTTCCTCCATTTATCATGCTGTATCTTCTATTATATACATAAAACGTTCTTTTTATCAAATTCTATCCTACCGTAGATGAAATTTGCAAAATACTAATATTGGAATTTACAAGATCTATTGTATCTAATCCTATGTTTTGAACAGTAATTGTTACTGTTTTTCCTGCTTTTACTTTTACAAAATAGCTGACCCAACCACTATTATAATGTGTTTTATCTTGTGTATTTTGTGAAACAATTCTTGCATCAGTAATAAATTTATCTACTACCAAAGCAAATATAAGACCTTGCCCTACTATATTATCTACTCCATCTACAGCTAAATCAACTTTATAAATTCCTTCAGCAGATAAAACTATTTCAGGTGTATCATTAGTATGAGTGATACTTGTTCCACTCCCACTAATTAGATTTCCGTAATTAATACTTCCATTGGGTGCTACTGAAGAAGTCGTACCTGTAGACCTATAAGTAGCACAGTTTGTAAGTTGAATTGTACCTCTTGGACCTTGTGGACCTGTGGCTCCTTGTGGGCCTGTGGCTCCTTGTGGGCCTGTGGCTCCTTGTGGACCTGTGATTCCTTGTGGACCTATGGGACCTTGTGGGCCTATAGGTCCTTCTATACATTTAGGGCAACAGCAATAACATTCTTCATAGCAATAATTATTTTGCTGACAATACCTTCTCATATCTACTCCTCCTTTTATGTTTATACTCCATTCTATGTTTTTTGCTGTTTTAATGATAAAAAATAATCTCTTAAACTGTTTTTTTATCATTAAAGCATGTTTTTTATATTTTGGTGCATTCTAATTACTAACTGAATGACAGACTAGAAGGAGGACATTTATGTCTCAAGATGCAAAAAAACAACTTACACTCCTATCTCTTGTACTGATGATTTTTACATCTGTATATGGATTTGCTAATATGCCAAGAGCCTTTTACTTAATGGGTTATGGTGCGATTCCTTGGTATTTAGCCGGTGCGATCTTCTTCTTCCTACCTTATGCTTTTATGATGGCTGAGTATGGTGCAGCCTATAAACATGAAAAAGGTGGAATCTATTCTTGGATGGCAAGTGCTGTAAATCCAAAATTTGCTTTTGTCGGAACTTTCATGTGGTATGCTTCTTATCTTGTGTGGCAAGTAAACGTTTCTACTACTATATGGGTTCCTCTATCAAACGCTATATTTGGTAGGGATATGACTCAAAGTATGAATTTCTTTGGAATGAGTGCAACGAAATGGCTAGGAATCCTTGGTGCCATTTGGATTTTATTTGTTACTTTTATCTCAACACGTGGACTAGATAAAATCAAAAAAATTACCTCTGTAGGTGGTTTTGCCGTAATGCTTTTAAATGTTATTTTACTTATTGGAGGACTTATTGTACTGGCTCTTCATGGTGGACGATTTGCCCAACCTATTACTGATGGCTTAAAAACATTTACTGTATCTCCAAACCCAGCTTATCAATCTCCATTATCTATTATTTCTTTCTTGACTTATGCTATTTTCGCATATGGTGGTATTGAAGCTGTCGGTGGTCTTGTTGACCAAACTAAAAATGCTGAAAAAACTTTTCCTCTAGGTGTAACCATTTCTGCTATTGTTATTTCTGTTGGATACTCTCTAGGTATCTTTATTATGGGTATCTTCATTAACTGGGGTAATATACTTTCTCTTCCTTCAGTTAATACAGCAAATGTAACTTATATTGTTATGGAAAACCTAGGTTACACTTTAGCAAATGGCTTTGGATTATCTGAAGCTGCTAGCTTAACAGTTGGTGCTTGGGTAGCTCGTCTTGTAGGACTTTCTATGTTTCTTGCCTTAACTGGTGCGTTCTTTACTTTAATCTACTCACCACTTAAACAATTAATAGAAGGTACACCTAAAGAACTTTGGCCAGGCCGTATTGCAGAAACAAAAGATGGTATGCCCGCATATGCTATGAAAATACAAGCTACTGTTGTCGCTATTCTTATCTTGCTTATTTCCTTTGGTGGTGACAATGCATCTGCATTATTTAATAAGCTCGTTACAATGACCAATGTAGCAATGACTATTCCTTATATGTTCTTAGCGATTGCCTTCCCATTCTTTAAGAAAAAAGATAACATTGTTAAACCTTTTACTATTTATAAAGGTTATGGTGTTGCTCTTGTAGCGTCTATCATCGTTACAATTACTGTTGGTTTTGCAAATATCTTTTCTATTATTGAACCTGGACTTGCAAAAGGATATTGGATAGATACACTCTTTGCCGGTGGTGGACCAGTACTTTTCGCTATTGTTGCCTTATGGCTTTACTATAGCTATGAAATGAAACAACGTAACTAACACTTGTCACATTTTGTCAAGTAAGCTATCATAATAGGAGAATCTAATTTTTTCGAGGTCCTAGTTATGAAGAAAAAAGCGAAACCTATTTGTCAGTTACACACAATTTTAGATGAACCTATTGCAGAATTAAGTCTTGAAAAATTAATTGGTAATCAAGAATCTATCAATACAGATAGTATTACGATTAACAAAGATATTTTACAAGCTCCTACCTCACTCGCCGAGATTTGTGCTACATTAGAAGCACTTGACGATGAAAACTCTATGGAAAACTTTATTGATAAATTTAGTAGTGCAACCTTTACTTCTTTAGATGAACTTTTAGCAAAACATACAACTCAACCTTATGAGTTTCAAGTAAAGGCTGCAACAAGTGAAAAGCTCTTCCAAGGTCTAGAAGGACTTTTTGATGAATAAATAAAAATACCTTAGTAAAGTGTGTCATACATCTTTACTAAGGTATTTTTATTTATTCATTACGTAAGGATTTTAGCCTTTCAATTTCTCGCTTATGGATATCAATACTTTCTCCACTTGTTTTCTCATAATCTTCTTTTAAGCACTGTACAATACGTTCCCTATCTTTAATAGCTGCTTCATAATCTCCCATTCTCTCATGCATCTGCGCCAGAGAGTGCAACCCATCTGTAATACGTGGAGATTCTTGTATATTAAAACACGTTTCATAATCATTTAACGCTTCTTGAATCATGCCTATCTTCTTATAGCGATCTGCTCTTGAGCAGTAAGCCTGCCATGTATTAGGATGTTCTTCTACTGCTGCATTCCACAGTTCTTTTGCTTTTTCTAAGTCACCTTTGCCATATGCCACATCTCCGATATACATATTGGCTTGATAATTATTTTTTACCTTTCTTATCTGTTCAATATAAGGTACAGCTTCTTCATAACGTTCATCATCCAATAAGTTTTCAATGATTGCATAAAGTCCAAGAAAGCTATTTGGATTCTTCTCTAAAAAGGTTTTGAAATACTCAATTACCGTAAAATGATTATCATACCATTCATCACCACAAACACCTCTGTTTGCTTCTAAATAGGCACACCATCCACTTTTATTACTTGGCTCTAAATCTAGTACTTTTTTTGCATATTCAGATGCTAATTCGTGATCACTGTGTGCTCTATGATTATAAAGACAGGCTAGATTTTCATATGCTCTTACATTGTTTGGCTCTTGTTTGAGCACCCCTTCTAAAAAACGAACTGCATGATCAAAGGTCTCTGTTTTTATCCTTCTCTCATTCCAATACATATTTTCAATACGCTCAAATTCAGTTTCATTAGGTAATTGAAATAATTCATCTATAGTAATACCAAAATAAGTTGCTAACTTAGGTAATAGAGCAATATCTGGTACACTCATTTCAGTTTCCCACTTTGAAACTGCCTGAGGCGATACACCTAAGTAATTTGCTAGCTCTTCTTGCTTTACATTTTTCTGTAATCTTAAGGATTTGATTTGCTTACCTATATTCATTACGCCCCTCCACATTCAACCTTTAGTAGTTTTTGATTTGATGTATCAGCTGATAATGCTATTATAAGGATTATTTTCTAAGGCTTCAATGGAGGCATATTTGATTGTAATCTACCCTTAGTTGAATAAAAAAGGCTTTTAAGTCATTCTACTTAATAACTTAAAAGCCTTTTTACTATGCTATACTATAGCTATATTTAATTAAACTACAAGGGGGATCTATATGCTAAGCAATGACTATAGTTTATTTTTTATACTATGTGGTATTCCTATCTTATTTTCTCTATTTGCTTCTGATAAAACAATCTTATTCATCTTAAACAGTAGATTTCACAGAGATTACCCACATAAAAATATAAAGAAGTACTCTTTATTTAAACGTATAGAACTTTGCTGTATATCTCTGATTTTAGAGATTGCTGTAGCCCTTCTTATGACATATCCTAACTTCGATATTAATTACTATGCTTTAGTTATTATCTTCTTTATAGCTATAGAATGGCTTTTAGAAGTTAAACTCTTTGGTCCTAATTAATACTATAGGCCATTAGGATAGCATCTTCTGTTGGTTTCGTATAATAATTCTTTCTTCTACCGATATCTGTAAAACCTGTTCCTGTATAGAGATTGATAGCAGGTGTATTACTTGCACGTACTTCTAGTATAAGTACTTCTAAGTTTTTTTCTTTACCATATGCAATCAGTCCATCTACAAGCTGCTTCCCTATACCTTTTCTTCTGCCACTTGGGCGTACTGCAATATTGGTAATCTGTCCTTCACCTACTACATCCCACAGACCTGCATAGCCTAGTACTTGTCCCTCTTCTTCTGCAATAAGATAATAAGCTACTGGATTTTCAAGCTCTTTGGTTATGGATTCTAGAGACCATGGTACGCTAAAAGAGTCTACTTCTATAGCATAAATTGCTTCAATATCCTCTTTTGACGCTTTTCTAATGACCACTTTGTTCTCTCTCCTCTAGCTCTCTTTCTGCTTGGCTCTTTCTAAGATAGATTGGTACAAATTCATCTGCATCTACCATTTCACCTTTTTCAAAAGCTTCACAAGCTAGCTGAGCAAGTACACTTGCTCTTTGCATGTGTAAGAAACTTGGTGCAAACTGGGCTGCGTCTCCCATTACATCTGTAATCTTACCTTTAAGCACATCTACACCATCACCTAAGAAGATGGTCTGTCTTCCTGCAAGTTTCTCTAATAACTCATCGATTTCAACAGCTAAATGGTCACCTTCACGCTCTAGTGTTCCATTTTTCCATTGGTAAATCCCAGTATAAACTTGATTTCTTCTGGCATCCATAATTGGGCAAATCACTTCACTTGCAAATGAAATATTGTGTGCCATAACATCTAATGTAGGTATCCCAATAATAGGTACACCAATAGCAAGTGCCATAGCTTTTGCTGTTGCTACACCAATACGGATGCCTGTAAATGACCCTGGCCCACTTGTTACTGCTACTGCATCTATCTCATTCATTTCAAAACCAATTAAGCCTTTAAGATGTTCAAGCATTGGCATAATGGTTTGAGAGTGTGTAAGCTTATGGCAAATATAGTATTCACCTACTAATTTATAATCACTAATATATGCTACACTTCCTGATAAACCTGAAGCATCTATCGCTAATATATTCATGTATTCACCTACTTCATTGTAATTTTTCTATAATCAAAACCTTGTTCTAAGTCTTTCTCTATTGTAATCCATTTTGCTGTATCTGGGATAGCATCTGGTACATTGTTTGCCCATTCTACTAAGCATACACCTTCTCCAAAGAAATAATCTTCGTATCCAATCATCTCTAACTCATCTGGATCTTCAATACGATACATATCAAAATGATATAATGGCATTTCGCCTTCATATTCTTGTACAATTGTAAATGTTGGGCTTGTAATATGTTCTGTAATCCCAAGTCCAGTTGCAAAACCTTTTGAAAAAACAGTTTTACCCACACCTAAATCCCCAATGAGGCAATAAATATCCCCTTTCTTGGCATTCTTGGCGATTTCATAACCTCTATTAAAAGTTTCTTCTTCTGATAAACTAATCCATTCCATAGGGGTTTCCTTTCTTTATGTCATTAAGCATTATTTTAATACTGTTTGCTATAACTTTCAACTCTTTACGCCCTTTTATGTATTCAAAGTATAACTGAATGACATTTATTTTATGCATATTTTAAAAACTACGGCACATACTAAGTTTACATCAACAACATACAATTTTGCTTTCACTTATTCCTCTCCCTTAACCTCATAGACAAAAAATGGCACTTAGCTTATTGCTAAGTGCCATTTTTATTTGCTTTGTTTTATAATTTATTAATTAGATTTTTTGAGTGATAAGTATCTAAGTGCTGGTTGCATTGCTTTAATAATAACAGCACTTACTATAGAAACAATCACACCTTTAATTAAGTTAAATGGGATAATTACAGTTAATACGAATGGTAATTTTTCAACTTCTAATCCGTATAATGGGATAAGAATGAAGTAGTTTGCAAATGCGCCTACGATTGCCATGGCAACTGTACCTAACCCTAAACCAATGATTATTGTCTTAAAGCTTTTGTCTTTTTTTAGCATAAATGCTAATGGTAATAAATAACCAAGACTTACTAATAAGTTAGCAAGTTCACCTACACCACCTGTGTAAGAGTTAAAGAACGCTAAAGCATTTTTAATAACTACTACACCAAGACCTACAAATGGCCCTACAACAATACTTCCTACAATAGCAGGTAACTCACTAAAGTCGATTTCTAAAAATGTTGGGAAAGCAGGTAATGGGAATTTAAAGACTCTCATTAAGATAAAAGCTATGGCACTTAGAAGTGCAACTTTGATAAGCACTTGTGTGTTAAATGATTTTTTTTGCATAAAGCATCCTCCTGAATATAAAAAAGCAACCCATTCATTCTTAGGGTTGCCGTTTTTTGTATAATCATTGCATACTTTATGAAATATTTCTATATAAGAAATAATACTCTCTATTAGATATGCTTACATGCAACTCTTCTACCATCCAGACTTTACTGTCGGTTTTGGAATTTCACCAAATCAATACATTACTTCTAATGTAGTCGCGGACTGTCACCGCCGGTCGGGAATTTCACCCTGCCCTGAAGAATTAAGTTAGCTTCTTTATTTAATTTTATGAGCTTATTATACCCCCCTATACTACAAATTGCAAGTATAAGGCTTATACTTCTTTTAAATTTTAATCTTATATATTTTTCTCATAATAATTATTCTTTTATTTCTTTTTCCTAGTTGATTAACCTTTTTATTAAGTCATATACTATAACTAGAGTACATTTATCAGGTTTCTATTTAATAACTAGGAGGATTTTAATGATGAAAGAAAAGCTTATTTGCCCAGATTGTAATCAAAAAGAAGTAGAAGAAGTTAATGCTTGTGGTGCAAGCAATTATTTTTGTAATCACTGCAAAAAACTGATCTCATCTAGCCGTGTTAAAGAAAAAAATAATCTTGAAGAACGTAAATAACATAAAAGGAGCTGCTACATTATAATGTGACAGCTCCTTTTTCTATCTATCTAATTATCTAATGGCTTTTCTTTCTTGGTGAGATTATAAGATTTACTACAAGTAATACACCTACCAAACTAATTCCCATAAGGATATAAGTTGCAACTTGCCAGCTTGCCTGTTCTGCAGTTCCTAATATTACAGGGCCACAAGCAAATACACCTATATAATAAAACAGATTCATAATCGCAATGGTATAACCGCTCAAACTTGCTTTCTTAGCCATTGTAGGTGCAATACAAAATAACGCTGTTATGGTAAATCCTCCAAATATAGCTACTAAAAGGGTATGTAAAATATAAGTTGATGGTCCTAAGATAGTCGCCATATAGCTTGTTCCTATTAACCCTATAAAACCTAATAATGCAGTCAGTAATGGCTTCCCTGTTTTGTCCACAATAATTCCACATAAGATACAACATGGTATACCAAATAGCCCATTAAGTCCTGCATAGAAATTGGCTGTTCCAGCATCTAATCCATAGAATCCCATAAAAAGTTGAGGATAAGTCGTAACAAATGTGAATAATACAAATGCTACACATCCTCTTGCAAGTGCTGCACTCCACAGTCTACTATTTTTCATTGCTTCTACTAATGAAGACTTTTCTTGCTTGTTGTCTTCATATTCTTCTTCTGGTACCTGGATAAAGCCCCAAACGAGTATAAAGCAAATGACACTCATTCCTGCTGTAATGAACCATAAACTTTTTAAACCTAAGCTATTTGTAATACTTAAGCCTACATTCATCATTACAAATGATCCAAGCGCTGCAAATGTATTAAACATTCCCAAGGCTGATCCTGCTTTTTCACCAAACCACGCTTTAATCATTGCAACCCCTACTAGGATGATCATTGCAAAAGCAATACCTTCTATAGCACGACTTATTAAAAGCACACTATAATGATTGGTTAATCCTCCTAATACATTCCCTACTAATAAAGATACCATTAATGATAATAATAACTTTTTAGGCCCTAACTTATTCATAATTGCCGCACTTGGTATTGCTAATATAATACCTGCAACCGTAAAGATAGACATCAACCATGATGCTTGTGATAGAGAGATATTCATATTGTCACTTATCATCCCCATAATCGGTGGTACCTTAAGCTGGCTAATGGCAACTGTTATCGCACAGAAAAACAGTATGCCAAACATACTCCACTTATTTTTCATTTGTTTCCTCCCAAGTCCTTTTTCTCTGTATAAATCCTTCCGTAGTTTATAATTTTTAAGCCTTTCATTGCAATAACCTATGTATATTATTTCTAATGTGGTTAAAACTCTATAAGATAAGGAGGTGTATACCAATGCGTATTCCAAAACATATAGCTGTTATCCCAGACGGCAATAGACGCTGGGCAAAATCCGCAGGTCTTGAGAAACATGAGGGCTATAACCACGGGTTAGACCCTGGACTTCTCTTTCTTAAACTCTGCAGAAAGTATGGAGTTGAAGAAGTTACTTACTATGGTTTTACAACTGATAATTGCAAACGTCCTAAAGCACAGGTTGAAGCTTTCTCTAAAGCTTGTGTTGAAGCAGTAAAACTTATTGAAGATGACAACGTCTCCCTACTTGTTGTAGGAAATACCGAGTCAGACTGCTTCCCACCAGAACTACTCCCCTATACTACACGTACCCATTCAGACAGTGGTGATATAAAAGCAAACTTCCTTGTCAATTATGGATGGGAATGGGATCTTGGGGCTATGCATACTGATACTAAGAATCGCAAAAGTATTTATGATTCTCTTCGTTCCAAAGATATTTCTCGTATTGATTTAGTTATCCGTCTCGGTGGTCGCTCTCGCCTTTCCGGCCTCTTACCAGTTCAATCGGTCTATGCAGATATCTTTTGTCTCGATGATATGTGGCCTGACTTTAATGAAGATCACTTTTTAGCAGCCCTTAACTGGTACAATGGACAAGATATCACACTAGGTGGATAAACAAATAGAGGAGCTTATCTAAGCTCCTCTTAATCTAACATTAACTATATAACAATTTTTTATTATGTCTTTTTACTATGCTACAATTTCTTCATTACTTGTAGCTTCTTTTCCTT
This sequence comes from Holtiella tumoricola, assembly GCF_027857615.1. Taxonomy (NCBI): domain Bacteria; kingdom Bacillati; phylum Bacillota; class Clostridia; order Lachnospirales; family Cellulosilyticaceae; genus Holtiella; species Holtiella tumoricola. The sequence continues at coordinate 5,692 of NZ_JAQIFT010000006.1, read as the reverse complement.
TAAAGCCATACATCCAATTCCCTTTTAAGTAATAAACCAAGAAGAATAATGAGCTTAACGACCATGTTAATGGATATGCCCAGAATATTACTTGAATATCATTGATAAAGTGAGTAGCTACTGTTACATAGATAACCCTTATCACACACCAACATGTAAGCATAACAAGCATTGGTACAATAGACTTTCCAGCACCTCTTAAAATACCTGCAATACAATGTGAAAAGGCAAGTAAGAAGAAGAAAAGAGCAATAGTTCTTGCTTGTAATGTACCATAAGCAATAACTTCCGGATCTCTATTAAATAGGCTAATTAACTGCGGTGCTGCTATAAAGAAAAGTATACCGATGGTTTCTGCTAATAGCATAGATGTAAGAATTCCAAAACGTGTCCCTTTTTTAGCACGTTCATATTTTCCTGCTCCTAAGTTCTGTCCTATAAATACGGTCATAGACATAGCAAAGCTTGTAATTGGAATAAATACAAAACCCTCTATCTTAGAGTAAGAACCACACCCTGCTACTGCTACTGCATCAAAAGCATTTATATTAGACTGTACAACGATATTAGCTAGTGCAATAACTGAATTTTGCACACCAGATGGAATACCAAACTGTAAAATCTGTTTAAGCATATCCATATGTACAGCAAGCTTCTTAAAGCTTATTTGGTACACCTCATTGGTGCGCATTAAATGACGGAAAGCTAAAATTGCACTTACAGCTTGTGCAATAACAGTTGCTAAAGCTGCTCCGCCTATACCCATTTTGAAGACAACAACAAATAATAAGTCTAATACCACATTAGTAATAGAAGAAACAATAAGAAAATATAAAGGTCTCTTACTATCTCCTACTGCTTGGAATATCCCACTAGCAGCATTATACATTACAATAGTTATAATCCCAGCAAAATAAATACGTACATAGGTCACAGCATTTTCAAATACTGATGCTGGTGTCCCCATAAGTTTTAGAATTTGTGGTGCTAGGATAGATCCTATAATAGTAAGTCCAATTCCTGAAATTAAGGCAAAACAAACAGCTGTATGAATTGCTCTTTCTACATTCTTTTTATCGTCTGCCCCAAAATAGCGTGAAATTGCAACCCCTGCCCCTGAGAATACACCTCCAACTAATCCTACTAGTAAAAAAATCAATGAGCCCGTGGAGCTAATCGCAGCAAGAGACTCCTTCCCTAAAAAGTTTCCTACAATAAGTGAGTCCACAATATTGTATAACTGCTGAAATAAGTTTCCCAAAAAGATAGGAACTGCGAAGGTTATTATTTTTTTATAAATAGAACCTTCTGTCATTAACATTACATTTGACTGCATTTTTCAATCCCCCATGTAGTTTGCATGATCTTGTTTAGTTTAAGTTTTTATAAAAATTTTTACACTAATTACTAATTATAGATTATATATAATTTTTTACAAGAGTTACCTGTCCCTGTTTAGCTCTAAAAAAAGGCACTCCATGATTGAAGTACCTATCTTAAGCTATATTTTATTTTTTATTACATTATCCCTCTACTTCATCTAAACTTTCCATAATCTTAATATGTGGATATGCTTTAAAATCTTCTTTAGTTGTTGTCCCTGTTGTTACACCTGCAAATGCTACACCTGCATTTTGTCCAGCCTGTGCATCAATATAACTATCTCCCACATAAAGGATTTCACTACTGTTTGCTTGGAAATATTCAGCTGCTTTAAGAATACCCTCCGGGCTTGGTTTAGCTTCTTGTACATCTTCTCTTCCAATAATTAAATCTACTAAATGACTTACTTCATATACTTTTAAAGTATCTTCTATTCTATAACGATATTTAGTTGAAATAATTCCTACTTTATGCCCTGCTTCTTTTAAACGTCTAAGCATTGGAATTGTTTCTTTATAAAGTGTTGTATGAGCTGTCATTACTTCATCCGCTTTAACTATGTATTCCTTTTCGTACTGATTAAGTAAGTCTTCATCATCAGACTTCACTAATACTCTAAATCCGTCTTTAAGTGTCAAACCTATTGTACGTTTAATGGCATCATCTGTTATATCCTCAATACTATAGGTATTTAAAACATGTCTAAAGCACATCAAAATACCTTTCTCTGAGTCTGCTAAAGTATAATCAAAATCAAATAAATAAATGTTATACATGATTAATCTCCTTTTTATTTCTATATCTCTTTTAGCATATACCTGCTTTCTTATTTATACAATTCCCTTTGTATATTGAATTTCATTTCTTATATTAAAAAGATATGTCAAAAGAGTTATATTAACCTCTTTCATATTTTATTACATTCTTTTAACTTATGTTCATTGTATCATATCCCTTTATTTCCAAGATGGCTACTTATTGGGAACTTCTTTTTGCCTTCTTTAATATATTTATAATAATACACTAAGTAGGAGGTAAATAAGATGGAAATTAGTTTATGTATGATTGTTAAGAATGAAGAACATGTACTAGAAAGGTGTCTAAAACCTATGTCACATCTTGTTGATGAAATTATCTTAGTAGATACTGGTTCAAATGATCATACTAAAGAAATAGGCGAAAAATATAATGCTAAAATTTATGACTTTGACTGGTGTGATGATTTTGCCAAGGCGCGTAATTATTCTTTTGAAAAAGCAACTAAAGAATATATTATGTGGCTCGATGCGGATGATTATATTTTAGAATCTGATATAGAGAATTTAAAAATCTTAAAGGCTCATTTAGATCCCTCTTTTGATGTAGTAAATATGCCTTATTCATTAGTACGAGATGCGGACGGAAATACAATCATCTCTCTTCGTCGTAATAGAATTGTTAAACGAGAAAATGGCTATAAATGGATTGGAAAAGTACATGAATACTTAGCAGTATATGGCCATACTTATCACTCTGATATCTATGTGAGACACGATAAACCCCATCCACATACAGATCGCAACCTAAAAATTTTTCGAAAAATGCAGGAAAATGGTGAGATATTTTGTCCAAGAGACCTTTTCTATTTTGCAAATGAACTCTATTATAATCATCTAATCGATGAAGCAATTACCTATTATTTAGATTTTCTTGAAACCAATGCATGGATAGAAGATAAAAAGACAGCTACACTTAACTTAGCTCGTTGTTATGAGATTAATCATCAACTAAAAGATCAACTTGATATTCTTCTAAATTCATTAAAATGGGCTAAACCTACAGCTGAAATTTGTTGCTTAATCGCTGACAACTTTTTGGAAAATACTCAATATGAAACTGCTATCTTTTGGTATAAAACAGCTATGACTTGTATTCCATCAAAAGATGCTTTATCTTTACAGAATAAAGACTACTATACGTGGATACCTGCTATACAGTTGTGTGTATGCTACTCTCGCCTTAATGATTACTACACAGCATATTATTTTAATGAACTTTCTAGTCAAATAGGAGGAGATAAGAATAAAACCTCTTATAATAGAGAATACCTACTCAAAAAACTTGAAGAAAATAAAATTCCTATTCCAACCTTTAGCACTCAACTTCTTGACGCTCGCTTTATCATTTAGCTGCTGACGCACAAAAAGCTAACCTAAATCGCCCCTCCCTCTTATTAATCTGGGCAAATTTAAGTTAGCTTTTTGTGTGTCGTTTATAGATTTAAAATAAGCATTTAATGCTTGTTATAAGTATTCCTCTTAAGTGTAGCCTTATGACCTGCCTTATATAACCGTTTTTGATCAGGAACCTATAGGTGAAAGGGATGAATAGCATTTATCACTGCAAGGGTCTGATAAGAGACTCTATATCAAGGAGCATCTGCTACATTACTTATGATTTTTACTTATCTTATAAACATTGTAGGTCACTTAATCTATAAATCTACACAGTATTTCTCTTTTAAAATTATTATAACACTAAAATTTTACTCTTTTTTTCACTTTATCCCCACACGTTTCTCATTTCATATTATAATCATAGGTATAAGTTTTATCATTCTGTCTATTAATCGCAAAGGAGACTTACTTATGACTCATATTTTTGCAAGTACTAACCCAAATAAACTTCAACATGCCTCTATCGCTGCTTCACCTAGTATAATGGGAAATCTTCAAGGTTGTCGTATTCCTTCATTACTTTTAGCCAAACCAACATCTGCAAATAACCACTATACGCTCATTGCTGTTAGTGATATTGGTAATGATAGCGCTGATTGGGGAAAAGTTGAAATCGGTATGCGTAGAAGCTTCGATAATGGCCAAACTTGGACAACTCCAGTAGAAACCATTTTATCTCTTCCAGCTCATCATGCACCACAAGATTATCAAGATTGGCATTCTGCCTTCTATATTGATGCTGTTACAACCCAAGCAACAAATGGTGATATTGTTATGCTTGTAGATATGTATCCTGAATGTAAAGGGCTCCATGCTCCTGATTATTTGGAGCAAGGAAGAGGCTATATACGTATAGGCGATGTAGATTATCAATGTCTCTATACAGCTCATTCTTCTGATGCCTATACTATTCGTGAACAAGGTTGGGTCTACGATCCAGAAGGAAACCGCACACACTATTACGTACCACAGCACCATGATCCACAACATCATTATACAACTATGGGTGATCTTTACTATGCGCCTAATATAGATCATGCTGAATATCTTGATAGCTACCCACCTCTTGTGCCACAAAATCCAGTACATACTACTCATGCTCATTCAGATATCTATGTGGGTAATATTTATCTTAACTATGAAATGCCTACATATCATTTAGATGCTCCTGAATTTGTACAAAAACGTCATGTCGCTCCACCTGAATCATTATATGAAACTTATGAAACAGATCCAGCTCCATTACGTGTCCTAATTACTTCTTATCTTTGGGTTACTCGTAGTAAAGATCATGGTAAGACTTGGTGCCAACCTTATGACATTACACCTCAAGTTAAAGTAGAATCAGATCTCACCTTTTTAGGTACAGGTCCTGGTACCGGCCTTACATTGCAACATCAAAGAGATACAGCCAAGAATGGCCGTATCCTGATGCCAGCTTATGCACTAGGTAAAGCTACTGCACTCTATAGTGATGATCATGGTTATACTTGGAATCGTGCCAACACTAATGGGAATTTATATATGAATAATATAGACGAATGCCAATTCATCGAACTTCTAAATGGAGACATTATGTCTTTTGGTAGACAATCTTCTAAGGCTCCAACACCTGTTTCTATTAGTCATGATGGTGGTGAGACTTGGGGACCACAACACACTACTGACCTTATGTCTGTCTGCTGCCAGAAATCTATTATTACTTATCCAGTTAATACTTTTAAGTATCCTGAAGGTATGGATACTGACAAACAATATGTCATTTCTTCTCATCCAAGTGGTAATAGCAAAGATGATTCTTCTAGAACTCATGGCGTTATTTCTTTAGGTGAAGTTCAAGAAGATGGCAGTATCTCTTGGATCCGTGAACGCTTACTCCCTATAGATTCATCTCTTTATGAAAATGCAAAAGGATTTGAACATTTCTTTGCCTACTCTAGTTTAGCAGTTCTTGAAAACGGTCATATTGGTATTTTATTTGAGCCTCAACCTAATAATGTTATCGCTTATATGTCTTTTGAACTTAGTTGGTTATTCTAAATACATAATTCATAAAAGAGAGCAAGGTATAAATTATATACCTTGCTCTCTTT
>NZ_JAQIFT010000005.1:0-1428 GCF_027857615.1 Holtiella tumoricola | reverse complement strand
AGCCACTAATGCATCAAATAATTCCTTATGATCTTCCATTATTTCTTTTAATAACTTCTCGTCATAATGTTTGATGCCACCATAATCAACTTCAAATGCTCTTGCACCTTTTCTAGCAATTATTAAATAGCTGCCTGCTTTCTTTCGCAAGACTATCAATAAATCTTCTTCTGCAAATTCTTCACTATCTTTATGATAGTAGCACTCTACACGATTCCAATCAGTGCTTTTCCCATCTATCAGGTATGTATTAGAATTATCTTTTCTTCTTCCATCTAGCTTTCTAACACCCTGTATCTTCATATACTCTTCAAAGATATGTGCAACGCTTTTTGTTTCTCCCATTTTCCAGAGAGTAGTAAGCCTAATCTTCATCCTAACCCCTCTTTCCCATAAAAAATTGATTTTATTTATTTGAATTTTTTCTTATACACCCATATAATTTATTTATCAGCTCCGCCAAGCTGAAATATAAAAGAAAGTTGGTGATTATCATAGAACATCTTACTGATATCATCGAGGTGATTGAAGCAACTTATCACAAAGAAGCTAATGCCTATCTTGAACTTGGCTGGTCTTTACTTAGTGTTAACGTCATATCTTCTCCACAATCGTCTATAAATGGTCCTTGCTATATCCTTGGTTGGAATAAATCAAATGGCTCTATTAAATATCCTGAACAAACGAACGGTTTTGATAGACTACGTGATATGTATGATCAAGCTACCTCTGATTTTGTAAATTCTTAACTCTGTATTCTGCCTAATGAATACATCATATTTTGAGAAGTTGGGTAAATGCATATTAAAATCCATCCTGTTTTTACTAATGTATTTACCTCTTCCCAATTATCAGTTTCTTTTATTTCTTTAACTTGGCTTAGTCTTTTATCTACTAACATCGCTATCCCTCCAAAAGTTAATTTTATTAAATCCTAACTGGTATACCCTCAAGGTCATATCCTGATGCAATTACTTCTGCTGATTCATTACGACTCTCTATCCAACATCTACCACTTTCATTTCTGAATCTTACATCAGTCCATTCACCATCAATATTAACTTCCACTTTATCCATATCACGTAAGCCTTGTAATACCCATAAGTCCATTTCCAGTATCCCGTATGTGTATAATTTCCCATTACGCCCTAGATACATGCCATCCCTCCTATCCTTTTGTTTTACTCAATTTTCATTTGCCCCGGCATAATTGCCATGAGCTTTTTGATATCTGTAACAGGCTTATAAAATTTATTAGCCCCTTCTATATAATCTATTTCTATCAATCCATGACTTTTAAGATTTCTAATATATCTATCTGTGTTATTCTTCATGCATCCAAGTTCTTTAACTAACTGTGAAGATGTACAAGGTTTTACTAGGAGCATGAGGATAATTCTGTATTCTGTTGCCTTTAATTTGCATTTT
>NZ_JAQIFT010000004.1:0-51624 GCF_027857615.1 Holtiella tumoricola | reverse complement strand
GAAAATACTAAACCAATGCCTGCCCCTACTCCTAACTGTAAACAAACAGGCTACTATAAAGCATTTGAAAAGGCTATGGCTGGTTACGAAGAAACCACTTCAAAACTTCAACCATCTGGATTCGTTGATATTGACTTCTTAGAAGAAATGATTCCTCATCATGAATTAGGTATTTCAATGGCTGAAAACATCTTAAAAACTGCAAAAAATGATGAAGTTAAAGCCATTGCAACTTCTATTGTAGAAAGCCAAAAAGCTCAAGTAGGACAAATGACTAAACTTGAAGAAAAATTAAAAACAAAAAATTGTAAATGCGACAAAAATAATTCTTGCGCAAATGAAGAAGAAGCTAAATATTTAGCTAAATATAAAGAAATCAATGAATCTATGATTAAAAAGATGAAAGCTCTTGTTGCTACTTGTAACGATGATGCAGATTTCATTGCTGAAATGATTCCTCATCATGAAGGTGCAGTTGAAATGGCTCAAAACATTCTCGAATATAGCCATAATCGTGCAGTTAAAAAAATAGCTAAAAACATAGTTAAAGAGCAACAAGCACAAATTAAACAAATGCAAACTTTACTTGCTACTCTTCAAAAATAATTAATTACTCTTCTTACCCATTAACACCATATCTTCGTAGTCTTTATAACCTCTACGTTGATAGTACCCCTGTGTAGCCTCAGCTCTACAGGTTAATAAAACAATATCATTAATACCTTTTTCATAAAGGTGCTTTTCAAATTCATTAAGGAGTTTTGTGCCTCTTCCGCCACCACTAAGTGTAGGATCGGTACAAAACTCTTTTATTTCAAACTTAATCCCATCATAGTATTGTTCTTCATATCCTAATATCATGCCAACAAGCTTGTCTTCTTCATAGGCTACTAAACCATATGAAGCCTCATGACTTAACATTTGTGAAAGCCTTTTACTTGCAGTTTGTATTGTCCATTTATCATTCCATGGTGGTGCATTAAATGCCTTAATATAGATATTAGCTATTTCATTTAGATGTTCTTTCGTTAATCTTTCAAATCTCATCTTTTACGCCTTCTCTCTTAATAAATATAAGTATCTACTATTATATATGTTAATCCATATTTTTGTCACAAAATAATTGCATTCTCTATATGATAGACTTAGAATAAATGAGGCAATTAAATTTGTTTTACATAAGGAGATTTTATCGTGAATCATTCAATGAAAAAAACGGTATGGCAAAACTACGTAAGCTATTTATTACCTACTGTTATCGGTATGGTAACCTATAGCTTATACTGCTTGGCTGATGTTCTATTTGTATCGTTAGGGGAAGGTAGTAATGGACTTGCAGCTTTAAACATTTCTCTTCCTATCTTCACCATTTATTCTGCATTAGCTATTTTAATTGGGGTAGGTGCTTCTATTACAATTGGCGTTTTAAAAGGAGAAGGAAATCTAGATGGAGCCCATAAAACGTTGACTATGGCTATTTCCACAGTTACATTACTCGGTACTTTGTTCACTCTACTAAGTATCCTTTTTACTAAAGAATTAGCCCTACTATTAGGAGCAGATACGACTATATTAAAAGACGTTATTGGCTACTTAATCCCCGTATGCTATGGTGTCTTATTCTATATGCTTGCAGGTAGTCTAACTGTGCTTGTTCGCTCAGATGGTAATCCAAAACTTGTTATGGTTGCGGGTATGACCGGTAATCTGATTAATATTATTTTAGACTATATTTTCATTATACCTCTTGGTTGGGGAACATTTGGTGCAGGCCTAGCAACCGCTATTGGATTTACCATTAGCATGTGTATACTTTGGTTACACTTTATTATGAAAAAAAATACAGTTCATTTTACAAAATCGTATTTTGATATAAATTTATTTATTCGTATGATTAAAAATGGTTTAGGTGCTAGTTTATTAGAAATATCTACGGGTGTTACAATCTTTCTCATTAATCTAGCCCTTATGAAAGTAAGTGGTGCAACCGCTGTAGCCATATTTAGTGTCATTTCTAATATCGCCTTCATCGCCAAAGGCCTATTTGGTGGTATGGCACAAGCTAGCCAGCCTATTATTAGCCTTAACTTTGGTCTTAAGAATTTCGGGGTGATGAAACTTGCCAATAACTACGCAATGTGGGTAGCTGGTAGCGCAGGTCTTATTTCCTTTATCCTATTAGACCTATTCTCTAGACCTATTATCAGTGCTTTAGTCTCTACTGACCCTCAAGTAATTGAACAAGGTGCACTGGCTATACGCCTTTACTTCTTCGCCTTTGCCTTTACTGGATTCAATACAGTACTTATGTATTACTTCCAGTCCATAGAATGTTCTTTCTACTCTACAATCATGGCATTTTTACGAGGTATTGGACTTATCTTCATCCTTCTCCTCATACTTCCACATTTCTTAGGAGAAGCAGGCATCTGGCTCGTACTACCAGTTACAGAACTTATCATCTTTGCAGTATTCTTCAGTGTTAAACAGCTCTACAGCAATAGACACTTAAATCATACTCTAGATGTTTCTGCCTAAGCACATATCACACCTAATAATAGAGACAACATAAACAAGGCAACGACTTGATCAAAAGTCGTTGCCTTTTACAGTTAAATAATTTCCGGAGGGCGGTGATGCGTGGGTGACCTCACTGGAGCTTTTTTCGAGGATGGACTTAGAATGTGTTAGCGAATATGAAGGAAGGGTTTTGTGCGAGTGTTTGAGCGTCAGCGAGTTTTCGCACGTTCTGACTAAATATGAGTTTACACATTCTTAGTCCATTTGAGCAAAAGCGAAAGCACACACGTAGTGCCGACCGATTTATCTCAACTACTACGTTTTCACTCCATAAAATATTTATTCTGTTAAATTTCCAAAGGTTTCAATAAAGCGTTTGAATCCAGCTATACCTTCTTCATTTAATTTATAAACACCAGCATCTTCAAGTACTCTTACGAATTTATCTCCAAGTGCTTGCTTAATATACTGTTCTATATCCATTTCTTCATTATAAGTAGCTTTTAATCCATCTGCCCAAAGCATATGATTTTCTGCTACGTCAGCTACTTCTCCACGTACATACTTCTTCACTTCTTCTAATTCAGTTAGAAGTCTACCTGGTAAAATAGCGAGTCCCATTACTTCAATCAGTCCAATATTTTCTTTCTTAATATGTTGTACATCTTGATGTGGATGGAATATTCCTAGCGGATGTTCATCTGTTGTACGATTATTACGAAGTACTAATCGCATCACATACTTACTGCCTTCACGCTTACAAATTGGTGTAATCGTATTATGTGGTGTATCTTCTGTATAGGCTAAAATATCACATATTGGATCACTATATGCTCTCCAAAGCTTTAAGATTTCATCGCTACATTTCGCTAATTCTTCTGTTGACTCACCTACTAGCTCAATCGTTGAAAGAGGCCAGTTTACAACTTTCCCTTGAATACTTTTGTATTTAGGTAAAGTGAACTCAAAGAGTGTTGTTGCTTCATCCATAGGGAATGTATGACGTCCACCTTGGTAATGTTCATGTGAAAGAATAGATCCTCCAACAATAGGTAAATCTGCATTAGAACCTATGAAATAGTGTGGAAACTGTGTTGTAAAGTCTAATAAATTATTGAAAGTGCTTGCTGTAATTTGCATTGGTGTATGCGTATCAGATAATATAATACAATGCTCATTGTAATATAAGTATGGTGAATACTGCATAAGCCATTTTTTATTATTTAATTCTAAACGAATCATACGGTGATTTGCTCGATCTGGGTGTTTGATTGTACCTTCATATCCTTCATTTTCTTGACATAAAAGACATGTTGGGTAATTACTACTTGGAGCTAATCTTTCTAGTGCAATTTGCTTAGGATCTTTTTCTGGTTTTGATAAGTTAATTGTAATTTGAATTTCTCCATATGGAGAATCCACATTAAATTGTTTGTTTTTCGCTAACTGTCTCACCTTGATATAAGTAGAAAGTTGGCTAAGTTCATAGAAATAATCTGTCGCAGCTTTTATGTCATCTTTGTAAAGTGCAAAGAACTTTCTATTCACTCCAGATGGTTTATCTAAAAATAGATCCATAAGGTGGCTAATGAATTGATCCTTAGCCGCCATATGTTCTTCAATAAGTTCTTTTTCAAGTGCAATCTCTAAAAGTGCATCTAAAGTTTCATATTGATTGGTTTCTACTTTTTCTGAAACCTCATAATAGTCTTCTTTAAAAAGTGCTAACACTCTATTTCTAATGTAGATTGCATCCATTTCTTCAATAAGATGATTCTCTATATTAAGTTCTATAAGTCTATCGATAAACCCACATAACTTCTTAGTTAAATTCTTTTCCATCTTTACACGCCTCCTAGGAATTAATCCACTCTAATTGGTCCATCTCCTATATTCGCTACAAAGAAAGAAGCTTCATATCCAATAACTTCTTTATACTTTTTGCCTACTTGTTCAATAAAGTTATCTACGCTTTCATTTTCTACAAGTGCGATACCACATCCACCAAAACCAGCACCTGTCATACGTGCTCCAAGTACACCTTCTGCTTGCCAAGCAGCTTCAGCTAATGTATCTAATTCAATACCTGTTACTTCATAATCTTTACAAAGTGAAGTATGAGAACCATTAAGTAATTGGCCTAATTGAACTAAGTCGCCTTCAGCTAAAGCTGTTGTAGCTTGTTTTACACGCGCATTCTCTGTAATAACATGGTGTACTCTACGGTATTCAACTTCTGTTAAAAGTTCTTTATTGGCTTCTAATTCTTCTAAAGTAATCTCACAAAGGTTATTTGCCGTGCATACTGTTTGAAGTTTTTCTAAAGCACTTTCACATTCACTACGTCTTTCATTATATTTAGAATCAGCTAATTCTCTACGTTTATTAGTATTCATAATAACAATGCTATGTTTTTCTAATTGTAATGGATGATAAGAGTATTCTAATGTATTACAATCTAATAAAATCACATGATCTTTTTTTCCTAAAGCAATGGCAAATTGATCCATGATTCCACTATTTACGCCTATGTATTGATTTTCAACTTTTTTACCTAATAACGCAGCTTCAACTGGTGTAATTGGTAATTCAAATAAATCTTTAAAAATTGTAACAGAAAGCATTTCAAGTGATGCTGAAGAAGATAGACCTGAACCATTTGGTATATTGCCATATACAACAATGTCAAATCCATGTTGTAACGCATAATCTTCTTCAATAAGTGCTTTTGCCACACCTTTTAAATAATTTACCCAGTTATGTTCTTTATTGTATTCTAAGTTATCTAAGCTAAATTCAATAATCCCTATTTCTTCAAAGTTTATTGAGTAGGCCCTTACTAACTTATCTTCTCTTTTACCTACTAAAGCATAGGTTCCTAAGGTAATAGGACTTGGGAAAACTAGCCCTCCATTATAGTCAATATGCTCACCTATAATATTAATTCTACCAGGTGCAAAGTATTTTCTGTCTGCAGCTTTACCAAATTCCTCTTGGAACTTTGAACTCATTTCTGCAAAATCCATTTAATCAACTCCTTAGTGTTTTTTTACTTTATTTTACCTTATATTATCATATGTTTACTAAAAAAACCACTGAAAATTTTATCTGAATTTTATTTTTTATAATTTATTTTTGGAAACCTTTTTCTTCATATAGTTTCTATGCTAGTTTTTATTGTAAATTCTAATTTGATATACTATTTTTCATATAGATTTTACAAACTCAGAGGCCAAATTCTAGTGACAATACCTAAATTATAAAAAGTACATGAAAAATAGTAAAAAATATAGTAAAATATTAATAGTTACAATCTAAACATATTAATTTTAAGAGAGGTATTCATCATGTGTACGACTTACACTATTTTTCCTGTACCACAACAAGTTATCTACAATAACAAACAACTTACAATCACTAAAAATGTTGCTATTTTAGCAGAAGCAAAACCAAAAACAGCAACACTTAATGCATTAGAAAAAGCACTATCTTCTATTGGCGTAAATTATGAATTTGTAGAGCAACCAGTAGATGGTCAAACTCATATTTATCTAAAAGACCAAGCAACTTCTACTACTGCTTTAGAACTTAATAAAACAGAAGGTTATACACTTTCTATTACAGGTGATACATATTGTGATATTACAATTGCTGGTTGTGATATTGATGGTATTCATTATGGGGTAATTACACTTAGTAAAATTTTTAGCCAGTTAAACAATAATACAATTGAATCTTTATCAATGACTGATTATCCTCAAATCCTTTACAGAGGTTATATTGAAGGTTTCTATGGATTCCCATGGAGCCATGAAGATCGTAAAGACTTAATGGTATTTGGCGGAGAACAAAAGCTTAATACATACATTTATGCTCCAAAAGATGATCCATATCATAGAAGTCACTGGAGAGAACTCTATCCAGCTGATAAAGCAAAAGAAATTGCAGAACTTGCTTTAGTTGGACATGAGAATAATGTAAACTTTGTATGGACTATCCACCCTGGTGATTCTATAGATTTAGACTCTGAAGCAGATTTCAAATCAACCATTGCAAAGTTAGAACAGCTTTATGATCTTGGCGTTCGCCAATTTGGTATTTTATTTGATGACATCGGTGGCTATCCAGATGGGGCTCAACAAGCACGTTACATCAACCGTGTAGATAGTGAATTTATCAAGCCAAAAGGAGATGTGCGTCCACTTCTTACTGTAGGTACTAGATATTGTGAAGCTTGGGGGCCTTCTATGGAGAAATACTTCAAACCTTTTGTTGAACTTCTTCATGATGATGTTGAAATTATGTGGACTGGCTCTGCAACAATGTCTAATGTGTCTAAAGAACAATTTGATGCACCAAAACGTACGATTAACTCTGATAAGAACTTATCTGTATGGTGGAACTATCCAGTTAATGACTACTGTGATGCAAAAATGCTTATGGGTAAAATTGAAAACCTTAATCCTGATGTAGACAACATTAACGGTTTCTTCTCAAACCCTATGAACCAAGCTCAGGCTTCTAAACAAGCTCTTTTCTGTATTGCTGATCACAACTGGAATACAGCAAGCTATGACTGTGAAGCAAGCTTTGTACATTCATTCAAGGCTATTGCACCTGAAGTTGCTAACGAACTTCAAATCTTCGCTTCTAACTGTTCTTATGTAAAAGAAGACGGTGGTGTAAGTGGCACATTCTTATTTGATGAGTCATGGTACTTAGCATCTGATATTGAAGCCCTTGCTACTCATTTAGAAAACGGTACAGATTTAACCCAAACTAGCAAAGCACTTCTTACTGAATTTGCTAAAATGGAAAAAGCTATTGATACAATTGATGCTAAATGTACAAATAGTGCACTTGTTGCAGAGCTTCGTCCTTTCTTAGACGCTACTTGCCTTATGGGACAAGCTGGTCAAAACACTATGGAAGCACTCATTGCATTACAAGCTCATGATATTAAAACAATGGAAGCCAGAAATGAAGCTGCACTTAAACAACTTGAAGCAATGGAAGATTGTAAAGTACTCCGCCTCAAAGATGGTGCCGAAAGATACTTTACTGTAGATGTTGGTACACTTCGTATCAAACCATTTTTAATAGAAACATTAAAGAAATCTGCTATCCTTGCTGGTATTGAGACTGCTCCAATCACACTTAATTATGATATGAATAACATTGCACTTGCATCTTGTGGTGTAACTGCTTGTGCTTCTGGTGAAGTACAAAAAGATCAAGAACCAGAAAAAGTAATTGATGGCACAATTAGAAGTGGTAAATGGTGTTCTCGTGATTACAGACCGTACTTAACTCTTGACCTACAAGAAGTTAAAAACATTAAACAATATCGTATCATTAACTGTGGTCACCCTGAAGCTGGTGAAACACGTATTTGGAATACAAAAGCTTTACAAATTCTTGCAAGTACAGACGGAGAAAATTATACTGTAGTTGATGAAGTTAAAGATAATACTGAAGATATTATTAACAGAATGCTCTTTACACCTGTAGATGCTAGATATATTCGTTTACAAATCATTGAGCCAGCTCAAATTAGCATCAATGGTGGCGGACATACAAGAATCTATGCATTTGAACTCTTTGAAGAAGGTTATCCATATCAATCAAGAAAAGTTCAACCTTCTGAAATTGAATGCACTACAGATAACCAAGTTGTTATCCGTAATGTAGATAAAGGTGATGTGATCAACCTTTACACAGATTTAGATGCGACTACACCTGTTGTAACTTCACCTGAAGTGCTCGACGGTGAGACATCTGTATGCTTCAATAATCTTCCACTTAATACATTTAATACGCGAATCTTTGTAGAACGTACTGCTAAAAACTATCTTCCAAGTGTTAGAACTTCTAAAGGATTATAATAAAAGGCTGGAGGGCATATATGAAAATTAATGTAGAAACGATTAAACTAGGCACACTTTCAGTACAGAAGATCAACCTTACCAATGATTTAGGTATGGAATTAGAATGTTTAAACTTTGGTGGTGCTATTACAAAGCTTACAGCACCTGACCGTAATGGTGTATTTGAAAATATTATACTTGCTTACAAAAGCTTAGAAGATTATCTAGAAAATCCTTCTTTTTTTGGTACTGTTATTGGACGTACAGCTGGTCGCATCCACAAAGGTCAAGTGACTATTGATGGGCAAGTTTATCCTTTAACACCAACTCAAGGCATCCATACACTTCATGGTGGTAAGGAAGGTTTCCACAAAAAACTTTGGGATATTGAAACCTTTGAAGCAGAAAATAAAGTAGGGGTACACTTCTCTTATACTAGTGCTGATATGGAAGAAGGTTATCCAGGTAATTTAAATGTAAAATTTACTTATACCCTTACAAACGAAAATGCTTTAGAAATTTCTTACTGTGCTACAACTGATAAAGATACGGTTGTCAATCTTACTAATCATTCTTACTTCAACTTATCAGGATATATGAAGCAAAATATTGCACCACAAATCCTACAAGTTAGTAGTAACCAAGTTCTAGAATTAGATAATGATAATATTCCTACTGGTACTGTACTAGATGTAAAAGAACATACTACTTTTGATTTCAATGCACCTCGTGCCATCGGCGTACATATTGAGGATCCATTTATGAATCCACAAAGAGGTTACGACCATCCTTGGCTTCTTACACCTAATACTTCTGCGTGTGCTAGTCTCTACGATGAAGTATCTGGAAGACAAATGATAGTTTCTACAACTGAGCCTGCTCTTGTTCTTTATACAATGAACTTTGCAGATCCATACATGCTAGATAATGATACACTTGCTTCTCCTCGCCGTGCTATTTGCTTCGAAACACAAAAGCCACCTATTGGCCATAACGAAAGTTTCAAAGAATATAGCCTTTTAAAAGTAGGTGAAGTATTACACTCTACTACAGAGTATAAATTTACTGTTAGATAATCAAAAAGAATGCCCCTAAAACATTTACTTAATGTTTTAGGGGCATTCTTACTTTATAGATTATTTACTTTATAAGTTATTTGCTTATTTTTTTTGTACTTTCTCTTATAACGAGTTTGTTAGAAACGATAATCTTCTTACTGATGCTACTTCCCTTTTCAATCTCATCAATAAGAATCTGAATACCTGTTTCTCCCATTGCATCTGGATAAATCTTAACTGTTGTAAGTGCAGGACTTAAAAATTGAGCTGTTTGAATATCATTGAAACCTACAATACTAATATCATCTGGTATATTAAGACCTTTTTCATTAATAGCACGGTAAGCACCTATAGCCATTGTATCACTTGCTACAAAGCAAGCTGTTGGTCTTTCATCCTTTTCAAGTAAGCCCTTCATAAGCTTGTATCCATCTTGTAAGCTAAAGTTACCCTTATATACCCACTCTGGATGATATTCTAAATTTGTAAACATATATTGTATATAGGCTTTTTCACGAGGATCTTCAATCTTTTTAGTACCATTGTTGATAACCTCTTCTCCACCAATGTATGCAATATGTGTATGCCCTAATGATTGTAAATGTCCAAGAGCTGCTATTGTCCCATGTTCATAATCTGTTGTCACACAATCATATTTATTATAAGCTTCAATATAGTCAACAATAACAATATTTTTACTAATAGCTTCTAACTTACCAATTTCATCTTCTCCAAACTTACCAATTCCTATAATACCATCTACATCTTTGTATTCTCTAATATTTTGAATACTATCGATAGTCTTATATGCATACCCTCTTTCTTGACAACGCTTTTCCGCTGCTAAACGAATAGCTAAGTAGTAAGGATCATTTAGTTCTTGCTCTTGTGTATACCAATTTAAAATACCTATTGTATACTTGTTACTTTTACTTTTTCTTACACGTAAAGTTGTATAGTTTAATTCCTCTGCGGTTTCAAATACTTTTTGTTTTGTTGCTTCTGAAACATTAAGTGTCTCATCATAATTTAGTACTCTCGAGACTGTTGTAATGGATACTCCAGCTTTATCAGCTATTTCTTTAATTGTAGCCATATTTTCCTCCTTATTTTCATATTCTTATATTTTTACACATATATCTCGTATTATATATCCCACGCTTGATCCATAGCTATCATCTATCATACTCTATCTTCTTTTATTAGAAGTAAATGACTGCTATGCCCCTAAATAACAACTTCTAAACTAAGAGGTCTGTTTATGAAATCATACCACTTTCATATAGTGTCTGACAAGCTATTTTTTACTAAAAAAAGCCACAGACTTATATTGTCTGTGGCATTTTTTTATCTGCTGCTTAGTATCTCATTATCCAACGATACCTGAACGCTCTAAACTTTCTACTAAGTTTCTTTGTACGATGAAGTATACAATCAGTAGCGGAATTAAGAAAATGATTAATGCCGCTTGCTTTGTTGCATCAAATGTAAGCTGGCTTGTTAAGAATACATTGAACTGATCGAAAAGAATAGAGTTAATTCTATCTCTTTGCTCTGCACCGAATAGACGTTGTAGTACAACACTTAAATATGGTCCATCTGGATGGAAGTAGTTTGTATAGTAAACATCCCCATAGTTCCATACGAATGAAAGAACACCAACTGTCATAATTGGAGGCATTGCGTTAGGGAACATAATTTTAAAGTATGTACGATAGAAACCACAACCATCAATTACAGCTGCTTCTTCAAACTCATTTGGCATAGTAATAAAGAACTGTCTAAAAATGAAGATGAAGAGCCCTTGTTTTACCCCAAATCCTAAAAAGGCTAATATATAAAGTACAAATGGTTTATTAATAAGGTCTATTGTTGAACCATTCATAAGTGTAATTAAGCCAAAGATATCAAATTGTTTGAAGTGAAGGTATTGAGAGATTAATAATGCTTGTGGTGGTACTAAGAATGTAAGTACTACTAAAGCAAATATAATATTTCTACCTTTGAAATCAATTCTAGCAAGTGAGTACCCTGCCATTGCACTCATAAATACTTGAATTACAGCCATACTTAATGCGTAAAGAAGTGAAATGATAAGTCCCATAAAGCTTCCGCCTAAGGCAATCTTGAAGGCTGCCTTAAAACTAAGAAGAGAGAACTCTTTTGGAATCCAGATAACGTCAGGGTTACCTAAGTCAGCCATTTCTCCAAAAACTAGTGGGAAAAGTTTTAACATAGGATAAAGGATTACAAAACATAATCCTAGTATAAGTGAGTAAAAGCAAAGTTTGTACCCAATACCCATAGCTTCTTTTTTAATACGATAGCCATCCCATGGGATCTTTGCACTTTTTAATTCTCTCGCTTTCACAAATCTGTCGTTACTAACTACTTTATTTGCCATAATCTAGTTTCACCACCTTCTTCAAGAACCAGCTAATAAATACAAGTAATACAATTGCATTAACAATAAAGATAATAGAAAGTGCAGAACCTACACCAATTTTACTCTTAATAAAAGCAAAGTTATGAATTTCTTTTGTTACTGGTGAGCTTAAGAATAGCTCAACAAGTGTGTAGATTGCTACGAAAAATGTAATGTTTGCTGTTGAAGGAATTGTAACCTTCCAGAATGTTTCGTATGTCGTTGCACCTTCAATTTTTGCTACTTCATAAAGAGCAGGGCTGATAGATTGAAGACCCGCTAAGAAGATTAAAGTTTGTACCCCTGATTTTGTAATCAGTGTAAAAATACCTGTTATCGTACTTTGAATAAAGGCTACAACTTCCGGAGGTAATCCAGTAAACTGCAGTATAGACTCCGCAAAAGACGTTTCAGCAAATACTGCTGTTGTTGCTGTTTGTGTCATCATACCTGTATCAATACTCATCATGCTTACTACAACATCTAATCCAAGAATAATTGGTAAGAAGAAAATGATACGTACAATAGCTCTTCCTGGGAACTTAGCATTAATAATTAATGCTAAGAACAAGGAGAAGATTACTGTAAGTGGTACATTGATTAACATCTTTTGATTTTCTTCAACAAGTAGTCTAAGTACTTGAGTATTCTCTGTTGTTACTTCTGTTTTAAATAGATCTATATAGTTCTGTATACCTGAGAATGCTAAATTCATCCCTCCAGCTTCCCCTACAGATACATGGTTAAAAGAATAAATTGTTGTGTTAATAATAGGTATTGCAAAGAATGTAATAAACCCGATTATCCAAGGCAAGATAAAAATAAAGCCGTGTATTTTTCTCTTTGTTGAATATTTTAGTGCTCTCATTTTATATCCTCCCTCAATTATTTAATAATCTCATACCCTACTGCATCAATTGTACGTCCTTCAACTTGTACTGGATATGGATTGTAGTTTACAAGCACTTTTGTACCATTTGCATACTCTGTTTCAAAGGCACCTGCTTCAAGCATTCTATGATTTTTAATTTCTCTTGTACCAATTGTATTAAATGCTTCACTGTATTCACTATAAAGTGCTTCCATCTCTGGTTTAAGTGTGTTGTAATCTACACTTAAGTACTCTCTATATTGTGAATCTTTTAATACATCTTGGTTTGTTGCACTTATTGTAAATTTAGGATAACTACCTACTTCTAAAGCTTGTAATAAGTAATAATCTTTACTTTCTTTAGACATATTCACATTAAGCGTTGTATACTCTACTAATCCATTCATTACAAGTTGTCTAAATGGAATACTTGAATACATTGTTCCATAGTTACTGCTCTCTCTTGAGATATTTACTGCGTAATCACAGTAAGGTAATGTATTCATGTTTGGATTGTTAAAGGCTAATACTTTATTCTCACTTAACTGAGCTAATCCATTTTCAATCATCACATTTGCTTGTACAGGTGTTAAGATCTCTTCTTCTTTATAATTTGCATAATAAGTATTTGGTACATCACCAACTGAAATGTTATTAATTCCTTCTGTACCTTTTACAAAACGATTAACAATATCTCCAAAGAATTTTGGATGCATACGATAAGTAGGTTCAAATTCTGGTGAATATTTACCTGTTGTGTAATCGTAATCATAAATTGCTACTGGTTTACTATCATAGTTATAAAGACCATGCACTTTTGCACTAAATGGATAACTTGTATCTTTGATTGTCATTAAGTCTGTTCCAAAGAAAATTTGATCATTACTAGCTTCTACTGCTTGCACTAATGCATCAAATTCTTTTTTACTACCATTTTCTTTTACAAGGCTTGCTTTTGATTGAAGACCTGTTTTCTCTCCACCAAAGAACGCACCTTCATAGTTAAGAACAAGATTCATATCGCTAAGCTCTTCCACTATCGCTTGCGCTTGTTCATAAGTAGTCATTGAAATGGTTTTATCATATGGTACCCCAGCAATACGTGCTGGAATAGTAAGTGCACCAAGCATATCTATATACATTTTTGGCTCAGTTACATAATTTTGTGTTAAACCATGTTTCTCAGTTAAATATTCTTTATAGGTATTTGCCATATCAAAATAGGTTACTGAGTCATTGAAAAGTTTATAACGTACTGTATAGTCCATATCAATTTTACCTGTAGATGCTAAGTATCTACTATCGTTATCACTATATGGTCCCATCAGCTTAACCCTTGAATATTGCATTACATCTACAGATGGGTAAACTTTGTTGTTTACACTTCCTCCTGTAGAGATATCGTTCGTCCCCAGACGTACATTAACTGTTGCGAGTT
Organism: Holtiella tumoricola; assembly: GCF_027857615.1. Taxonomy (NCBI): domain Bacteria; kingdom Bacillati; phylum Bacillota; class Clostridia; order Lachnospirales; family Cellulosilyticaceae; genus Holtiella; species Holtiella tumoricola. The sequence continues at coordinate 37,445 of NZ_JAQIFT010000004.1, read as the reverse complement.
CTGCTCCTGATTCAATAATCCCCATAAATCCATGCGTAGCATTTTCATCTTTGCCATAAGTCATACCAAATACTGGCATATGAATGTTTTCTTTGAATGTTGGCATTTGATACATTTGATCATAGTATGTATTATCATAAACTGGTCTTGAATATTGTGGGTATGCTGCATTGTAAGAATTTAATTCAAATAATGCCCCAGCTCCATCAGGAACCATGATATATCCATCTTTAACATCTTCTGAAGATGCGTGTCCAAAAGTAGCATAAGCTTCAATGTTTTGTAATTCGAAATAATCATTTCCACTTGTACACTCAGAAGTTGGTACATTAATAACTAAGTCTTCTCCATCAAGTGTAACATCTACTACAATTTTAAAGCTTGCAATTTGTGGAATTTCAATATCTAAGCCAGCAGCCTCATTATCTGCTTTTACCATTTCTTCTGTATAACCAATGATTTGTACCATTTCATTAAGTTGTTTTACAGCACTTGGTGGTAAAGCTTTGGCATCAACAATTTTAAATCCACCTTTTGTTAAGTCTTTCATATAGACTTTCTTTAAAATGTTTTTGTAGTTTGCAGCTTGTTTATCAGTGATAGCCCCTTCTTTGGCCTTCTTCTCTATTTCATCATAAAATCTTGAGTTAAGATATTCACTTTCAATATAACTTGGTAATAACTGATCAGGTTTTTTAGTTGAAGTTTCGAAGTATAAAGTAAGTTTTACCCCATCTTCAATTCGGTCAATACTATAATTACCTGGTTCAATGACGTCTACAAAAGCGTCCCATTCGTTCTTTTTATTATCTCCACTTAAATAAGAGATCGTTAAAATCGATTTATCCTTGTTATTACTTGGTGCTGCAACTTTACTTGTCCACTCTCTGCCACTTACTTTATCTGCTACTCTAATATCAAGTGTATCAGTATCTAAGTGAAGCTCTTTAGTTGCAGATTCTGCAACTAAGAGTTCGCCTTTTTTAATATCTATAGATCCTTTAACCTCTTTTATCCCTTCTCGTTCAACACTTGCAACTTGTGCTGCTTTAAGTGTTAGGTGAGGAATGACCTTAACTGTTCCTGCTACTAAAACTACTACTGCTACCCCTAGAATAATATTACGTATCTTTTTATTCATTCTCTCACCACCTTCTAATAAATTCTTGTCCTAATGTTGATATAAAACTAATAACTTGTTCCATTAAAGAGAAGTAAAGTACACTAATGAAAATAATAACGATTGCAGCAACTGCTGTAGTAATTAATGTAATTACACTCTCTTTAGCTGTATATTCATGTACAGTTGTAACACCACAGAATACTAAATAATAGAACCATAACATTCCTACTGCATTAAAAGCAAAGAGTAAACTTGCTTCCTCTAAAATAATAATGTTACTGATTGCAATTGTAGCTACTTGGAATAAAAGCATTGGGCAAATCGCATATCCTATAACCATGTAAAGATCTTTGATTTTTCCTTTACCATTACACAAAGTAGATACACTCCAGTTACTTACAATAAATAGAAGTAATGGTGCTACTGTTAAAACAAAAGTAGCAATACTATTGATTTTATACGCTGGGAAACTATTAACTACAAATCCTGTATATTGATTATTTAAAATCATTGCTATTCCATATGCTAAAATTAAAACTGTTGCAAGCCATATGTTACCTTTTCCACGCCATTTAATTTCATAAAAAGCATCGAATGGGTGAAAAAGCGTATATTTTAGGTATTTAAGCTCTTCTACAACTTTATTCATTTTTACACCCTCCTTACATTTTCTGCTTTTTATAATAGCGCCATTCAGAGAAGATTACCCCGCCTATCACTAATACAAATGTAGCAAAAATCCAACCAAAATGATCTTTAATCCAAATACTTCTGTAGCCATTAAATGCTTTAGAATAGTATTCTTGGTTGTCTCCAAGTTTAAAGTAATACATAGCTGTTTCATAATCTTCTTTCATCAGATAGGATTTACCGATGGTTGAATAAGCCATTTCATAGTTACCATTGATTGCAACAGCATTTAATAAAAGTTCTGTTGCTTTGTCCCACTCACCATTAAAGTAAGCTTCTGAAGCACTAAGCGCTAATTTACCAAATTCAGTTGGCGCATAAACATACGCTGCTTTCATTTGTTTATCTGTTATAACAAGCTTTTCTCCAAGCCATGCAATAGAAGAAGGATCTGCAAATTCACCTTTCATGTAACCTTTACCACCAAAGATGTTCATAAGTTCTCCATCAAAGTTATAAATGAAGATACGTCCTTTTTCTTTATCTAGTACTGCATATGTACCATAGTCAGTAAGCGCAATATCTGTAAATTTACTAATACGTGCTACTGATGTTGATGTTGGATCTGTATTTAAATCACCACGTACTTTCCAGAATCCATTTTCACGAAGTACATTTTCCCCTTTTGGGTTAAATCTAAATACTGCATCTTGTGCACTACTATCTTGTGTTGTTGCATAAATAAAACCTTCATCATCAATTTCGATATTGTTGAATGATGGCGCTAAAACTTTTTGCATTTTAGCTTTTTGTTCTTCAGATGCTTGTTGTCTCCAGAAGTAATCAAGTAAATTTACTTTTGGTTTGTTAACCCCAAAGTATCTTACAAACTCACCATCTTGGTTAAGTTCAATAATCCCTTCAAATCCTGATTGTACAACTACATAGATTCTATTGATTCTATCTACTGCAATCTTTGAAGGTTTAAATACAGTTTGTCCAACCATATTTGTTGGTTGATTAATAATTTTCTTAAGTGAAAAGTCTTTTTCATTTAAGACAACAATTCTTTGGTTACCAGTATCAGCAATATAAATCTCTTCTTCTGGTTCATGTACGAATACACCTTCTGGTGCATTAAGTACAATTTGTTTTTTTGTTTTTTCGTCAACTGCAATTTTTCCTTCTGCATTACGTACTACTTTAATAGAAGTGATAAGCTCTAAATCTGGATTAAATACATTTACTCTAGATTCTACGCTATCAACAATATAGATTCTGTCGCCTGATACCGTTACATCATCCATACTTGAAACTTTTACATCTCCCATACTTCCTTGATCTATCGTTGTATACAGTTCAAAGAAAGGAATATCTTCAATTACTCTACCCCAATAGTCATACGCGTAATTCATCTCACGTGTGTTTTGTCCATATACAAAACTTGGGATACAGAGCATTACTATCAAAAGATAGGCAAAAAAGTTTTTCCCTTTACGCATCTTACTCACCCCCATTAGTCTTTCATTCCTGATGTTGCCATAGTCTCAATAACGTTAGATTGAGAAATTACAAAGACAGTAACCGGTACGATCATCATAATTAGTGAAACAACTGATGCTACCCCTGTTCTTGCAATACCCCCTCCAATAATTTGAGATAATGAGTAACTAATTGGCTTTAAGTTTTCAGAATAGATAAAGTTACCACCTGTTGCTCCCCAAAGTGTTTGGAAAGATAAGATACAAAGTGTAATCCAAGCTGGTTTACAAAGTGGAATAATTACAGTCCAGAATACTCTTATTTCACTTGCTCCATCAATCTTAGCTGATTCAATAAGTGCCATTGGAATCTGAACGATAAAGTTCTTCATCAGATAAAGTCCAAGTGTTGAACCAATAACTGGTAAAATAACTGCCCAATATGTATTAACCATTCCTAACTTACTCATGATGATATAGTTAGGTATAGCTGTAACTGATGCATTGAACATAAGTGCATAAACGATGATATTAGACATCACTTGTGAACCTGGGAACTTATACTTAGCAAGTGGATACGCTGCCATTGTTCCTAAAAGTACTGTACCAAAGGTTCCAAGTAATGTTATAAGAAGTGTATTAAATATGTATCTTGAAAATGGAACCCAAGAGTTATTGATAATTGTTGATAAATCATAAAAGTTATTTAAAGTAGGGTTTTGAACAAAGAGTTTTGGTGGGAATAAGAAAATCTCACTCATCGGCTTAAATGCATTGTTGATTGCATATAAGAGAGGATAAGCACTAAAGAGTGCAAACCCTCCAAGAAGGATCATCAGACCAAGGTCGCCACCAATACTTCTATTTCTACGTGTAAATTTTCTACTATTAATGGATTGTTTAACTTTTTGTATAACGTTCATATTAATCCCCAACCCTTCTCAGCATTTTTTGAACGATGATATTGGCTATTAACATAACGAAGAATAATACTGTCGCAATAGCACTTGCATATCCCATTTCAAATCTTACATTACCGTAGTCATGTAAGTGAGTAAGAATGGTATGACCTGCATAATCTACTGATGGGAATCCCGCAAGCTCAATAGATATAGCTGATACAGATAGTGAGTTTGTAATCTGCATTACCGCACCGAACATAAGCTGTGGTTTCATAGATGGAAGTGTAATGTGCCATAATTCTTGCCATCTATTTTTAATACCATCCATAGCTCCTGCTTCATATAATGACTTGTCTACAGTTTGTAAACCAGCGATGAATGCAAGGAAACTTACCCCAAGACTTAACCATAATTGAACTACAATTAAGATTGGTAAGATGTAATCTGCATTTTCAAACCATAAGATTGGTGAATCAATAAGACCTAATTTCATAAGCCATGCATTTGCAAAACCATACATATCAGATGAGAAAATTAATTTCCAAATAAGATATACGTTACCTGATATTGATGGTGCGTAGAAAATAAGTGTTAAGATTGCACGTGGTTTTGGTGGTAATTCGTTGATTAACCACGCAAAGATGAAACACATAATATAACTTATTGGCCCTGTAATAAAAGCAAGTAATAACGTATTTTTAACGGCTATAAGAAAAACTTCATCTCTTGCCAAAAGTTCGATATAGTTAGCAAGTCCAACAAAGTCTGGTGCTTCTAACATGTTAAAGGATGTAAAACTAAGTCCCATTGCTACAAGTACAGGCACTAAGTTAAAAATCACGAAAATAATCGCAAAAGGCATAATGAGTAAATATTTTTCTTTATGTAGTCTCCATGCTTCCTTTAAGGGTAGGCGCCCTTTTTTGTTTGTTGTTGTTTCCATGCTACCCTCCTCATTAAATTTATTCTGATTCTACAGTTGATAAATTAAATTCCTTACGTTTTTTTGTAAGTTCATCATTAATTTCTTTAGCATTTAAGTAAAGTGCTTCTCTTGGATTTTGACCATCTGTTACAACATTTTTGAATGCGTAACTTACCATACGAGATGTCATATAACCACCTGGTACTTCAGGTAATCCTTTAGTTGCTCTAAACTGTTCTTTTAAAGCTCCTGCATCTTTAACTGACCATGGAAGTTGTTCTACAACATCAACATTAGCACTTGGATAACGTGCTGCTGGTCCCATAATCCCTTCAATAGTGGTTCCGTATTCAAGCTGTACTTCTTCGCTTGTCCACCACTTCATAAATTCCCAAGCTGCATCTCTATTCTTACCTTGTTCAAGCATAATACATTGTGTTGTACTAGAAACAAGTGTATTATCTACCGTACCATCTTCTTTTACTTTTCCTGGTACTGGTGAGAATGACCAAAGGCCACGAATTTCTGGAGCTGATACTTGTAACTGACTATATACCGTATAAGGTGCTATACCCATTGGTACTTCCCCTGTTCTGAAACGGTTAGCAAAGTCTGCAACTACTGGTAAGTGATAACTTGTAAAGAACTGTGTATAATCTTGGAAGGCTCTCATTGCCCCTTCTTCATATAAACCTGTTTCGATACCATAGTCATTTCCTTCTCCAAGATACATATCATTTCCACCTTGGAATACTAGTGATGCATACATTGTTCCATTTGGATCTGCTGTTCCAGCTGGCATATAGAAGTCGTAGTTATGCATTTGCAATACTGGGATAATCGCTTTTACTTCCTCCCATGTAGTTGGTACTTCAAGTCCTAATTCATCTAAGATATCTTGTCTGTAGAATAACATCATAAATGATTGTTGTTCTGGCATACCAAAGATACCTTCTTGGAATGTAATACCTTCAAATGCACTTGGCTCATACTGTGTATACATTTCGCTAAAGCCATCAAACTCATTTAAATCTACAAGTGCATTACGCACTGCAAAGTTCATAGCTTGTTGCTCTGTAATACCCGTTACAATGTCTGGGCCTCGTCCTGCAAGAGTAGCAGGAATGATTACACTTTCTGGAATAAGTTCTAATTGAACATTAATACCTGTAAGTGGTGTAAAGCGTTCTTCAATTAAGTTCATCATTACTTGAGCCTGGTCACGACCTGTCCCAATCCAAACTTTAATTGATTCTTGCTTTTTATCAACCTTCCCTGACATTTGCGTATTATCATCTATAAAAGTAGATAAGAATCGTTGTGATTCATACGCAAAGTTCTCAACAAAGCCTGCTTCTGTTTGTATAAGTTCTTTTTGCTCTGTACCTAATGTAATAGAGTCTACTTCAAGTGGCATAGATGCTACTTCCATATTCCATAGACCTAGTGACGAAATATTATTTTTTAACTGGCTAAGCTCTTTAACAACAAGTTCTGGATTTTTTGCCAGACGTCCAAGTTGTATAACAAGCTTATCGATAATAACTGAGTCTTCACCTTTTTCACCTGTAATGCTGATAACTTCTTCTAGTATATTTCCAAGTCTCTCTGATTCTTGCGTAAATATATCTTTAACTTCTGGAAGTTTTTTCTCGATTTCATAGTCAATGTAACTGTCTGGAACCGTACCTGTTAACTGAATAATTTTACGGTAAGTTTCATTGAGGACAAATAAACTTTCTTGAACTTCTGTTGTGGCCCTATCGAATTGGCCTAATACTGTCTCTAATGTAATTGTGTTAATTCCCTTTTCAAGAGGAATTAAATAGGCTCCATCATCATTTCCAATAACATAGTTCTTAAATCCTGTGCTATATGGGAAACCTATACTATTCGCTTCTTTAAATGGAACTTTTCCATTAACTAATAATTTTCTGTATGATACTCCACCACGATTACTGCTTTGTCTTGCTGTAAAGGATACTTGATAGAGTCCTGATTCAGGAACTTCAACTTCCCATGTTATACCATCCCCTGGTGTTTTCCAGCTGTCTCCACCAATTGTATTAAATACTAAATTAGATGGATGTGATGGTTCTATTCTTGGACTAGAATAATTTGTATTAATTAATATTGCTCTTGAAGATTTTAATACATTTTTTGTGATGCCTTCGTTGCGCTCTGCTTGCCCTACAAGAAGGTTACCCTCATAAAGAGGGTAAGTGCCTTGTAGTTTATTAATGGTTTCTTCATAGCTAAGGATTGGCTCATCTGCCTTAAAGACAAGATTTGTGATTTTTACAGCCTCTTTGATTGCTTCAAAAGTAAGAGTATGTGTTCCTTGTGATAAGTAAAACTTATAAGGTTCTGTTCCCCTTCTTTGAGCATCTTCTACAAAGGTTTGTTTTGGATTGATAAGTTCTACGGTATTTGGTCTTATTTCATTATCGTTTCTAACTTCAATTTCAGCTGTCTCATTTGCCCATGTACGTTCAAAACTTAATTGTTCCATACCTTTAAAGCAAACTTGATCATCTAGGTACATTTTTCTTTCGATAGTAGAATTTTTACCTTCTACAGGTAAAAATCCTACTTCTAAGTTATAAAAACCTGGTGTTTTAACGTCAAACTGCCATGTTACTTTACCCTCTTCAGGTGTAATTACACCTTCTTGGTCTGTCGTTACACGAGTGCCATCTGCAGCAGTATAGTTATTAATATCTACTACAACTTCACCTTTTGACATATTTCCTTGATATCCGTTAGAACTTAAGTAAGACGCATATGTACTTTCATAGAATTCTTCTCTATCCGTTGGTACACCTATCGTATACACACCTTGCTTTGAGTCGTTAGCACCCTTATAGCTATAACCAATGGCAGCAAGGGCAACCAATGATAATATCAAGCTTCCTACAAGCTTCTTATTCATTGCCTCGCCTCCTAATATGACTAATTACTTATTTTTACTCTGCTACAACTTGTACTTCAATTGTTTGTGTTGCTTCGTTGCCTGCATAGTCTGTTACTGTAATTGCAACATTGTATGTACCAGCTGTTGTTGTATCAATTTCTGATAAATCAGCTACTACCTTTGATTTAAGGTCTAAACCATCTTTATCTGTAGCTGCTTCTACGAAATCGTTAGCCCAGTTAATATTTGCTGATTCTTCACCTACAGTGATTGTTCTCATTTCTTCTTTCATTGTAAGTGTTGGTGCTGTTGTATTATTACCATCATAGATTGTGATATTGATGTTTTGTTTACCTTCATTTTCATTTGAATCAGAAATTGTACCTACAACACCTTTTGAGTAAACGCCTACTGTGTTGAAGTCTGTTGCTGATGAATCCCATTTAATGTTTGCTGCATCAAGTTTACCATCAACATTATCTGCTACTGTAAATTCACTAGCCCAATCAATTGATGCTGGATCTGTTCCTTTAGGGAATGCGTATGTTTTACCTGCTTCTACTTGTGTAAATGCTGGTGCAATATTATCTTTTACTTCTGTACTATTTAATGTTGCTTCTACACTTGCAATTTTATCTGTGATAATTGCTTTTTTAGCTTCTACTGCTACTTCGTAGCTTGGTGAACCATCTACACCGAAGATTGAGTCTCCTGCAATCTTCATGAAGTCCCAATAAACGCCTGTCATGTTAGAAAGTTCGTTTACAACTGTTGCTTCTGTACTTGAATAGTAGATATCTTGCATATCAGCGCCAATTTCTTCATGGAATAAGTCAATTCCAATTCTGATTGGTGCTTTTTCATCTGCTCCACCATTTACTTCTTTTGTTAATTTTTGAACTTCTGAGTTAAATAATTGGTATGTTTGAATTGCTACTGGAATTTTAGCTTCATCTACACCACGAAGGATTGCCCATGATTCTCCACCTGTACGAACTTGTCTGTAGTTTGGATCATCAAATGCCATACTGTCTGGTCTTGGGAAAGGAATAAATCCTAAAGATTGACCACGATCAGCTGCTTTAGATGCTGCACCACTTGAACGCCAGTCTTCGATATTTGTGAATACTGATTCACCCATTTCGAATGGTGCACCTTGTGCATTGTAAGGTCTGTTACTTGTACCTTCTACAACTTCTGTAACAAGTAATCCTTTGTTGATTAAACCTTCAACGTATGCTACAGCTTCTTTTGTACCTTTAGATTCAATTCCAAGTCCTTCTTGGCCGTAGATACTTCCACCAGCTGAATGCATTGCTTGGATAAGTGTTTCTGTGTAGTCTGTTCTGTATGCATCAATTCTTTTTTCTGGTCTTTCTGGTGCCTGACTATTTGCATAGTGTGCATTGATTTTAGCTAAGTAATCTTCAAATACACTCCATGTCCATTTACCTTCTTTATAAAGATCTGTTGGGTAAATTGTTTTGCCGTTTTCTTTTAAAGCGTCAACTTGTTCTATGTAATCAATGTTATAGAATAATGGTGATAACGGATGTGTTCCACCGCCTGATACTTCAATAAAGTATTGTTTACCATAGATTGGTGCTGGAATCTCACAATCTGGTAAAAATGCGTCCATATAATTATCTAATGGTTGAAGTACGTTTTGTCCTAAAATAGTTCCTTGTGAGTTAGCATATAAGTTAACAACATCCGCAACCGGGTCACCAGCCATTACACTTTGTAAAAGTACTTCTGTTGTATCTCCAGGGAATTGTACCCACTCAATATCAACGTTTAATTCATCTTTTACTTTTTGCATTGCCTGAATACGGATTTCTCTGTCAACTTCATTCATTGCATATTCGCCTGTTACAGGATCTTTGTAGTTAGGATTCATAGAGTTTGCAGCATGTGATCCAATACGGATTACTGTTGTTTCACCTTTATCTCCTTTTGGAGCTGTATCAGTATTATTACCTGTTTCAGCACCTTTTCCCCCTGCACAACCTGTTAGAGCTATTGCACCCGCTAAACCTAATGCAAGCACTTTAGAAAATTTCTTTAGCATTTTCTGCTACCTCCTCTTGATGTGTTTTTAAGCTTACAATTTAAATTTTTCCCTTTTCCCAGATGTTAATTATTGTGTACTTAAAAGAGTTACTTTAACTTGCAAGTCTTATCTATCTTGATTGATTACCAATTAAGACCTTTAAGAATATCACTAAAACTTTTTACTAAAAAAACCATTTGTTAACTAATTTTTACATACTTGTTAGAAAAAGTTTAATTGCACTTTTACACAAAAATCATTTTTTTATTCGTGTAATTTAAGTATATTTTACAACATTTAGTTCTAACTTACAATACAAATATAAAATTTTTACTTTTTTTAGCACTATTTTTTTATTTTAAGTTCAAAAAAACTAGATGACTCAAATTTTACCACCTAGTTTTTTACCAATTTATTTACCTGTCTTATTTTACTACTTTATTTTACTACTTTACCGTAACCCTAATTTTTATAAATTTTCGCTCAAAAGTTATGTTTTTTCTTTATAGTTACTTAACTTTTCTGTTACTTTATCTTCCTTGAACAATAATTTCATCTGCAAAAATGAAATAGAACTTATGTGGCTTAGCTTTAACTCTTACATATCTTGCCTTTGCTTGTAGCTCCATTACAATATCCTTAATTTCAATATCAGGATCTCCACTTTCAGCATGTACATGATTTGTTCCTACTTCTTCAAACATTTCTCCATCTTGTGAAATATAGAAAGTTACATAATCAGGATAGTATGGACCTGATCTTTTACTTTGCATCAATCCAATATTAATACTAGAAATTTCTCTTTCTATGCCTAAGTCTACTACTACATCTAATACGTCTGTTGTAATGAGCCAGCAGTTATCTACATAATTAAGGCTACCTTTCTCACCATCAATTAAGTCATTTGCCCCATTACGGTTAAATACTTTTCTTTCATCAAACTTGGTAGGACTTGTAATAGCTACCCTTGGTAATGTATTAAAATATTTAGCCTCTATTACATCACTTGCAATACGCCCTTCTTTAAAGGCACGTGCTTTAATGACACAATCTTCTCTTACTTCAACAGCTTCCTTATATATAGAAGATTCTTCTGTTGGATCTGTACCATCTACCGTATAACGAATCACTCCACCATCATTGATATTGGTCATTGTGCAGTATACAACCTCATCGTATTGCTTTACTTTTGCACGATGAGACATGATTGGCTTAATAAGCTTAATCTTTGAGATTTTTTCTTCATCAACCTCTACAGCTTTTTCTACTTCTGCATCAAAAGCCACTGCATGAGTTAAGTACTCTTCATTAAAGATTTCTAACTGCTGTAATTCTACATGATCATTCATGATAAAGGTACAGTTAGAATCTGTTGGTATAATCATTACACTGTCATCTTCTTTTATACATTTTCCATTTTCTACTTTCATACCATAAGTAAATCCTTCATGCCTACAGATTAACTTATTATCTACAATCTCCTCTAAAACAGGTAATGTATTAATTCTAATACCCCATTCTATCTCAATATCCTTGCTCTCTACTTCAAATTTCATAGCTGCTTGGGTATGTGTAATGATCATTTTAGCTTGATCTTCCATATTCCATGTAGCAATCCATGTCTTTTCATCTTTTTTTGCTTCAAATTGAACAGTTTCACCTTTTAATACTGCACCAGTCTTTAAATTGATAAAGTCAATACTTGCTCTTTTTTCCTTTGTGCTCCAATAACAAGCATTGAGTATTGGTAGTGCATCAAAAATACTTTCATTATTATCTATATAATCATTAAGATATCTTGACTCATACTTTTCATCAAATAAATATAAATCTCTAATACTTAAAACACCTTGATCTAGCATTAAGCTACTACGGTAGAAACGGCTACTATACCAACACGTTTTAAGATCAAATGTTTCGTTCCAGTCTGTAGTTGCTGTATAAGTAACAGGTGGCGTTAGTTGATATTTCTTTTTAAACCAGATTGAAGAATCTCTAAGGCTTTCTACTCTAACTTTATTTTCTTTTCTAAGGTCTGCAATATGACGCATTTGCATTTCAAATCCATCTCCAACATTCCCCCAGATAAAGCTATTTTCTTGACCTGCTTGTGTATAGCCATAACCTAATTGTTCTTCTTCTGTAATACAATTAAATAACCATTTTACCCATGTTTCTGACTGACCACATGTCCAAGCTGGCTCTAATGTATAAATACCACCTGCTCCTGGTCTCACTTCTGCTTCAAAGTTATAGATTGGATCTGGTCCTAGTAATTTAAAGATAGGCATATTCACTTGCATCTCATGGCTTTGAGCTGGAATATTTTCATTCACTTTACTTGGATAGTAAGCACCATTTACATATCCGCCCCAAAGTGTAAAACCATCTATTCCTTTTTGATCTCTACAAAGCGCTCCACCTATAACACCATATTTTTCTTTTGCATACTCAAAAGATACAATATCCATTACCCATGAACCAATTGTTTTAGGATAGTAACCATACACTTCTTTGAAGTCTTTCATATAAACATCTATAAGTTTCTTTCTTTCTTCTGGTGTATAAGCAAGGGAGTACCCAGCCTTAACATGAAGGTCAATCACATCACAACCTTTCCATGTTACACCAGCTTTATCTGCCATCTCTTGTGTAATTTCCCACCAAGCGCCTACTTCATCTTTTTCATCAATCATAGACTTAATAAGTTCTGTATAACGTTCATCCATAACTGCATCATGTTTTAAGGCATAGGTTGCTGGAAGTTGATGTTGCTTTAAAATGTCCATTTCATTTTTCAATGTATCAAAATCTTCCTGAGTAAAAATGCCATCATTATAAGTTGACTTACGAACAAAATGATAAATATTTACTAATGCTTGTTTTTTCATGCTTTAATCCCTCTTTTATAGTCTTTTTGTTTAAAATAGATAAAATCTATCATACAACATAATTAACATAATTCATATATTTTTTCACTTTTTTATAGTAAAATTTTAGTTTTTATTTTATTATAGGAGTATTACCACGAGTTTGAAAGGAGCATTAGTATGTTTGCACAAAATGTTTTACCTCAATCAATAGTTTTTGAACACAATCAAGATTTCAATTCAAATTATTTCCGTATCCCATTTATGACTATCACCAAAAAAGGTACACTCATTGCTGGTAGTGATATTCGTTATGTAGATGCTAGCGACTATAATATGATTGATATCGGTATTGCTAGAAGTGAAGATGGAGGTAAAACTTGGATAGATAAACAAATCGTTCATCATAGACGCGGTATCCATCCTGAACATTCTAGAAAAATGGATGGTTGTATCGTTGTTGACCATGTGACTGGACGTATCTTCTTATTCGCTTTAGCACTTGATTTACATATGCATTTAGATTCTCATAACCACAAAATGCAAGACTTAGTTTATGCCTATTCTGATGATGACGGTAAAACTTGGTCTGAAGAAATTAGCCTCAAAAAATTCTATGATGATGATTGTAACCTCTTCCTTCAAGGACCAGGTAATGGTATCCAATTAGAAGATGGTACATTGGTTATACCTATTCAACGTTGGGTTCCACCAAATACTAACATTCGTTCAACAGCAGGTATTGTCTACTCTACTGACCACGGCGAAACTTGGCATCAAGGTGAGACACGCATTGATACCTATACTTCAGAAAGTTCAGTTGTAGAATATAAGTCAAACCAAATCCTTATGTCCTGTCGTGCACCGCTTACTGATGCACGTGCCTTCTATACAACTTCTGACTTAGGTAAGACTTGGGTGCCTCATATTTCTAATAATACTATTTACGAACGTGGAGGCTGTCAATCTCCTATTCTTAAATTTACTGCACCAAACCACAAAACTTATGGTGTATATGCCACACCTCAGCATTCAGGCATTTCTTGGGAACGTAACAAACTTACACTTATGGCTACTGATGACTTCATTCACTGGAATACTATTGCTGAAGTTATTCACGACTCTAATGATGGTTATTCTTGCTTTACTTATGACGAGACAAACCAAGCCCTCTACCTTCTTACAGAACAAAGAGGAAATATTGTTTGCCACAACTTAAGTTGCTACCTTCCTGCTATTATGCAAAACCATACAACTTATGATCACCAAGCAATAAGTAAGGTACACCGTTTCCCTGTATACTCTATGGGACATTACCTTAATATGACACACCAAGATGAATGGTACAAACTCCTTACATTAAAACTTAAGGCAAATAGCTTTGCTTTACTCAATCTTAATGTCTTAGGTTTCCATCATAACGACACCATCATCTTACGTGCTAAGCAGCACAATACAGATGCACATGATTTAGAGCATATAGAAGTAACTTCTACGTTGCCACTTCAACTTGTTCCAACACTTAAAGAAGATGATTACTTTGTATACGAACTCTATCTTCAAGCAACAACTCTAGATACACTAAGCTTAGCTGTTCAAAACTGTATGATTTCTGATCTTGAGCAAGCTGTTCTTCAAATTACAACTACCTTCCAAGATGCTACGCTTGAAAGTAGTTTAGAAACACTTCCTACTACAAATTAAATTTCGGAGGCTTTTATGGACTTTCATTTTTCGAAGGAAAATCAAGTACTATGTAGTATTCATCCAACTGACACAAGTTACCGCAGCGCTACTATCCTTACACATTATCTAGAAAAAATCACAAAATTAAACTTCTCATTAGAATCTAATGAGAAGTTACTTAACCAAGTTATTTTTAAAACATCTAATCAATATGGACATAATGGTTTTGCTTATTATACTGCACAAAGCACTGATCACACTGAGCTTATTTTTGAGTCAGAAAACGAGCAAGCCTTTGTTTATGCTGTTTATGATTTGTTAGAAAGATTAGTAGGCTGTCGCTACTTCACACCAGATGTAGACTTCATTCCAGCATACCCTAACCTCTCTATCGCACTGGATCACTATAGTTATGTCCCTCCTATTGAATACCGTGAAATTTATTATAAGGCTTTTGAAAATAAAGCCTTTGCAGAAAAACACAAAGCTGCACAAAGTAAAGTTCATGAAGGTTGGGGATTTTGGTGTCACTCTTTCCAAGACCTCTTACCAAGTAGTAAATACTTCAACGAACATCCTGAATACTTTGCACTTCTTAATGGTGAGCGTCATCCTCAAGGAGAACCTTGCTTAAGTAATCCGGAAGTACAAAAGATTATGATTGAAAACCTTAAAAAGTTCATGGATGAGAAACCTGAGTGTCGCTACTGGTCTGTAAGCCAAAACGATGACAATAACTATTGCCAATGTGAACATTGCAAAAAGATTGATGACTACGATGAAAGTCCTATGGGATCCGTACTTAACTTTGTTAACCATGTAGCTGATACCTATCCTGATAAAGTTATTTCTACGCTCTCATACTGGTATACTAGAAAACCACCAAAGCATACACGTCCTACAAAAAATGTACATATTATGACTTGCAATATTGAAGCAAACAGAGGACTTCCAATTGCTATCGATCCTACTTCAAAAGAAAGCAAGGAAGAATTAGAATTTTGGGCAAGTATCTCCCAGAATGTTTCACTTTGGGATTACAATATCCAATTTAGAAACTTAGTGAGTCCTTTCCCTAACTTACGTACTCTTGCTCCAAATATGCAGTTCTTTGTCAAAAACAACGTGAAACTTCTCTTTAGCCAATGTAATAGAGAAATAGGTGGTGAATGGAGTGACTTACGTGGTTACTTACTTGCCAAACTGGCATGGGATCCATACTGTGATGTAAATGCACATCTAGAAGATTTTTGCAAAGGTTATTATCAAGAGGGTGCACCTTTTATCCTTGAATATATTAAGACCATTCATGATGCACAAGAAAAACACAATCATCGCCTAGATATCTTTGGTAACCCTGAAGATGCTAAGAAGACCTTTTTAACTAAAAAGCTTTTCAAATACTATGTAGAACTCTTTGACAAAGCAAAAGCAAGTGTAGCATATGATGAAGACTTATTACTTCGTGTTCAAGTGGCTGCACTTCCTATAGATTATGCGGGTATCTATCTTAAGTACGGTACACCCAAACAACAATTAGAACGTATTGCACGTTTTGCAAAGGTTGCAAGAAAGTGCCAACTTCATATGGTTGAAGAATGGAAGATTACTGTTGACCAATTTGTTACTGACGCATTATCCCAACTTGATTTATAAATTTACTATATCATCCAAAAGGAGATTGTTATAAAGTCATGAAGCCACATTTTAACGTAGGTATTTTCGATGAATTAGATGCTTTATATCCAGATACAAATGCACATTTAGGCAAAGAAATTTATCAAATCAGTAGCGCTTCTAATAGTTTTGCTAGCGCTCATCTTATGGTTTCAGACTTAACACCAGGGGATTGTGTTACTTTTGAAATTATAGGTCCTCATGGAAACTATAAGCTTTTTGAACTTGTTCCTGTACCCGTTGAACATAATACAGGCCTTACTACTCGCACCGAATGTATAGATCATATGTATAATCCTTATACCATTCGCCGTGCACCTTTTATGATTTATGAAGCTTTAAGACCTATGCGCAATATCTTACAAGCAACTGGTACTTCTTTAGCTGTAGCCTTTAGATCTCTTGTAAACGTATCTAAGTATACTCAGCAAAAATGGGATATTCTTATTACAGTTGGCACTTTAACAAGAAAGGTAACACTTATTGTAGATGCCTTCCCTGTATGCGTACCACCATGTGGCAAAGACTCTCATAAGTATGTCAATTGGATCAACTTAGATAACGTAGCCGAATTACACTATTGCACACCTTGGAGTGACAGATGGCTTGCACATGTAAAATCCTATTTCAAACTAGCGCATTATGGAAGACAGAATACAGCTTGGCTACAACCTACTCTTTTCTTTGAACAAATCAAGGACCATACACTTGTACTTAATGAAAAGAAACTTGATAAACTTATTCAAATCATTGATGAATGTGGCCTGTATTATATTCAATGTGCTACTGTAGCAGGCAGAAAAGATGGGGATTGGATGGCAAGTGAAGCTGAAGTGATGATCACTGGTGAACCTATCCCAGGCTCCGGAGAATCTACACTCGCTTCTATTGGAGAACAGCTCTATGCTTATCTTGTCAAACACAATTTAGAAGAACGTTGGATTCAAAGCTTCTTTGATGAACCCTTAGATGTTTCTAGTACTGTCTACAAACAGGGTGTATCTATTTTGAAATCTGTTATGCCAAACATTCCAATTTTAGATGCTAATAAGAGTGCTAAGCCTATTGAAGGAAGCCTTACTATCTGGTGTCCTAATGTTGCTGATTATGAACATGACTTAGACTTTTATAATCACCGTATTTCTGAAGGGGATCGTGTATGGGTTTATACATGTTTAGAACCTACTGGCCCATATCTGAATCGCTTACTGGATATGGAAAGAATCCGCACTGTACTTTTTGGTTGGGTAGCTTCTTTATATGATGTAGATGGCTTTTTACATTGGGGCGGTAGTTATTTCAAAGTTAATCCTTACGAGCAATCTTGTGTGTGTATGAATACTGAGGAATATACAAACTACCATAGCGATTATGCTTCACAGCTTCCTGCTGGTGATTGTGGAATCTTCTATCCTCATTACAGTGGCGCTATTTCTTGTACACGCTTAGAAGGGCATCGCATTGGATTTGAAGACTTAGAACTGATTCAGTTACTCAAAAAGATGAATCCAGCACTTTGTGATCAACTTGTGCATACCTTAGCACGTGGTTATAAGGATTATGAAACAGATCTAGTGCTTTATCGCCAAACTAAGCACACCCTACTTTCTACCTTGAATGCATTACAAACTATAGATTAATCACTTTATACATAAAAAAGCTGGCTTCTCACCTTAAGAGAAGCCAGCTTTCTATCTTAAATAACCTTAAAATGTTTCAATGCATTCATAATACCATTATCATCAACTTCTGATGTAATATAATCTGCAACAGCTTTAACATCATCTGTTGCATTTCCCATAGCTACTCCAATATTGACATATTGAAGCATATCTTTATCATTGCCTCCATCACCAAAGGCCATTGTTTCAGTAAGATCAATATCATAGTATTCAAGCACTTTCCCAATACCAGTATTTTTCCCACCATCTTTAGGAATAATATCTGTGAACGTTGGATGCCATCTAGCTGCTTTACAATTTGGAAGATATCTTAGCACTTCCTCTTCTTCATCTTCTGTAATGTATATACTTAATTGATAAGTTGGCTGAGTCAGTGCACGCACAGCTTCATCTACATAGAGTTTAGGCGCAGCACTTCCTAACTTTGCCCAAAGATTATTAACCTTTTCATTTGCTTGATTAAAATATACATAATCGACTTCTACAAAGCTACAAGCAATCTCTGATCTTTCTTCTAAGTAAGGAAGTATACTTTCTATATCCTCTTTTGATACCATTTGCTTATGAATAACCTCCTTTTGATTAAAACAGTATTGTCCATTCATAGCAATATATCCATCAAACTCAAAATCAATGTATTCTTTAAGCACTGATAACTGTGAAGGAGAACGCCCCGTTGCAATAAATATTTTAATGTCTTTTTCTCTTAATGCTTTTAATGCTTGTTTTGTCGTTTCAGGAATTTGATGGTTTTTAAAACTTACTAATGTTCCATCGATATCAAAAAAGATTGCTTTCACCATAGCTAATAAGTCCTTTCCGTTATTAAATAAAATATCACGCTAAGCTTGACCTTATCACGCTATTTTTTACTTACACCCCTATTATAATCCTTGTGCCAGACAAAATCAATATCAATTAATACAAAACAATAACAAACAATAATAAGTAATATTTCTTATAAAGCTATGTTATAATATTCTCATCTTATAAGCGAGGTAAATAAAATGTTTTTAGAAGAACGTCACAAAAGAATTTTAAATAAACTTACTGCCGAAGGTCGAGTAAAAGTCAAAGACTTAGCAAAGGAATTCAATGTTACTGAAGATTGCATAAGAAAAGACTTACGCGAACTCGAGAATAACCAAAAACTAAAAAGAGTCTACGGTGGCGCCATTCTACAAAGAACTCACCAAGATCTAAGAACTATTGATGAAAGAAAGAATATTAATCTTGACGAGAAAAGAAAAATCGCCAGAAGTGCCTTAACCTTTATTCAAGAAAACGATACGGTTTTTTTAGACACCTCTACCAATACCCTCGAGATTGCAAAAGAATTAGCAACAGCCAACAAGAAGGTCACTGTTGTAACCAATATGTTAGAGATCGTATTCCAACTTAAAGCTCATCCACATATTAAAATCATCTGTATCGGTGGTGAATTCAACCATGAAGTTGGTGCAATCGTTGGTACAGCTACAGAAAGCTATATTAGAAGCTTCACTTATGATATTGCCTTTATCGGTGCTTGTGGCGTCAATAAAGATAGTGGGTATGTCAGCACTATTAGCCTTGTAGATGGTACAACTAAGAAAACCATTATTGAATGTGCCAATAGAAGCTATTTAGTTATAGAAAAAGAAAAGTTTAACTACGATGCTTTTTATAAATTTGCACGTTTAGAAGAAATAACCGGTATTATAACGGAAGATGAAGTTATATTGGAGCCTTAACTTCCATCAAAGGATGTAGCTACTTGTTTTAAGTCTCATTAGGTAACTTGTACAATGCCGAACCAAATTTTTTAGTATAATTAAATAAATTTTATTTTTTCAGTAGAAAAAGTAAGGAATTCCCTCTCTCAATTTGTATATATAGAGTGTAAGGCGCATATCAGTAACATATCCTAGGCCGTTATTGATACACCTTCACTTAGAAAAAGCTATGTATATGTATAGGTCCTCCCTCTTGCCTACCTACATACAGACTTTTTCTTAACAACTAGATCTACTATGAGCGGTGGCAAGCTTCATAGATCTAGGGCACTACCTACTCACCTTTCTTTAAGCCATATTAAACTTCTTTTAAAATATAAGTTTTTCGGGTCTACGCTCATAAAGTGATGCCTCCTCACAAGTCCTTTAAGAAGCCAATCGTCGTGATACATGCCCTGCATCCCTTTCACTAACAGACGCTTACCTTCATCACTTGCAAGGACACACACCTACAGCCTCCACCTTACTTACTTATTCTCCTTGAAGTTTGATTTAACTTATCTCGTGAGCCTTTTTGCCACAAACACCAAGAAGCTAACTTAAGTCTGTCCATAGATAAAAGAGGGAGGACAGCCTTAGGTTAGCTTCTTATGTTTTAAATCTAAATTACGGCTAGAAAGGAGGTGAATTCCATGCTACCTTCCATACAACAAGCACTTCTTACACCCAATATCTATAGCCGTCCTCAACTTCCACTTAAGCAAGTCAAGAAGCTTGTTATCCACTGGGTTGCTAACCCTGGTAGCTCTGCACTTGCCAATCGCAACTACTTCGAGAATCTTAAAAATGGCACCCGAGGTATCTATGCCAGTAGCCACTATATCGTAGGACTAGAAGGAGAGATTATCCAGTGTATCCCTGAGACAGAAGTGGCTTACCATGCAAAGAATGCCAATACCTACAGCCTTGGTATAGAAGTCTGCCACTTAGATGCTACAGGCGAGTTTAGCCCTACTACCTATAGGCATCTTATAGAACTTTGCACATACTTATGCTATACCCATACTCTAGATCCTGCCACTGCTATCATCCGCCACTACGATATCACTGGCAAAGTCTGCCCTAAGTACTACGTCCGCAACCCAGCTGCTTGGAGCAAATTCAAATACGATGTGGTCGCTAGCCTTAATGCACACTACTTACAAGTTCAGCCAGATAACTTACCACAGCTTCTACCCCTTCAGCTCAATGGTATCCTTAAACAAGTTTCAGGTTTTGTTAAAGATGATCAATACTATGTCAAATTGAGAGATCTGGAAGATTCCTATATTCAGATCGACTATAATGAAGTAAAGAAAATGCCTGTGCTAAACCTTAAACCATTGTAGAATTACAACCCCAGCTTGAAAATCATTTCGGCTTATGATTTTCAAGCTGGGGTTATTATTTAAGTTATCTATTGTAAAGGATGATATCATAGTGAATAGCCTGATAGGATTCGAACCTACGACACACAGTTTAGCAAACCTGCTGAATTGTCATATAGAGTTCATTCACTAAAGGCTATACTCTTTGATTTCCAACGAATATGACCTTTTATTGTTTCATTTTTCCCTTTTATCCTAAATTTTATTTAATATTTTAATACAATACTCATTTTTCATGTCATTAAAATCTTTTGTGTTTTTTTATATCTTATCATTAATAAATCTATATATTAATAAAATTCATTCTACCACTTACAGTTTCTGCTAGCAATAAAAGGATTATTCGTGTTCTTCCTTGTTTAAAAACAAATTCTGTTTAGTACTGATTTGCTACATGTTATGCTCGTTTATTGTATCAATTATCGCCATGTTTCGAATTCGTTTTAATGGTGCATATATCGCAGCCACAACCGCAAAGCATAAAAACAAAAGAATTATGATGATCGGCAAAACTGGAAAGCTCCAAGTTGCATAGCTAAAATGGCTGGTAATAAGACTGTTATATAAAAATTTACTCATACACAAGCCAATTGCACAGCCAGCAATACATCCAAACAACGCATAAGTAAATGCTTCAGCCGCTATCATTTTTGCTATTTGATGTGTATTCATCCCTACTGCACGCATTGCTCCATATTGTTTCATTCTAGCAGACACGCTCATAGAAATATTATTCATAATATTCAATATAGCAACCAACGTAATAATGATTAAAAATGCATATATGCATAAAACGAATGCTATATAAGTGCCAGAAGTCCGTTGGTCTCTCTGATCTCTAAAGATATATTTATCATCTGTTAGGTTACGAATTGCTTCCACGTTTTCATCAGTAGCTCCTTTTTCCATTTGAATCATAACAAGTGAATAATTCGTTTCTCCTATTAACCTCTGAAATGTTTTGTCTGAAGTAATGATTGTCATCTTACCGTTAGTAGCTCCATCATTACTGAATGGATCACATTTTAATAAGCCTGCAATTTCTAATTTTTCAGTGCCTACTCTGATTTTATCTCCGATTTCCCAATTACTGTCTTTATCCCAAGTCGTTAAAACATAATTGCTATCTCCATATACTTTTGAAATGTCACTACCTCTTTTTAGCATATTATCTTTTGTAAGACAATCTAAATCAAATGCATCATAAGAGATAATATCTACCACATTTGATGACATGTTCTCATTGTTCATTTCTACTAGAACATCAAATGAACTTCTGCGTCCAAAAATATGCTTTATCTCCTGCATATCGTTCATATTATCAAGCAGTTCACTGTCTATTGAATTCGAACCGTCTATACTCCAGATTTGAAGATCAGCAGTACTATACGATTGTGGCATAAGGTAGCCAACGAAATCAATTAGAACTGAAAAACACAAAAAGAGAATTATACTAATTGCAAATGATCCTGTCATAAGTATTAGTTTTTTCTTTACTTCTACTGCATGATGAATGCCAAGTGCAGTCTCTATCTTAAAAACATGCGTATTTATTTCATAATATGCCTTACTCTTATATTCTGAATTGCCTGAAATGGCTGTAGCAGGAGATACCTTTGCTGCCTGTTTTGCCGGAGTTCTAGCAGCAATCAAAACGGTAACAGTTCCCATCACCACTCCACTGATTATACCAATTATACTAATACCAAACAGTGGGATAGTCGTAAATTCTTCACCAACACAAAACCGTAAAATCGCACATAATCCCCATGTAGCTACAATTCCAAGTAGAACTCCTATTGGAATTGCTACTGTACACCAGTTAAGAGCTTCTAGCCTTACAAAATGGATAATCTGCTGTTTACTCATTCCAATACATCGCATCATTCCAAAGAATTTTGTTCTTTGGGCAACATTACTATTTATACTACTTGAAATCATTAATGTACCTGCTATCATGATCAGTATAAATAATACAATAGCAGTTGGGAAAAGTGTTTTCCCCATTTCACTACCCAGAATATCATGAATCTTTAGCGCCCCATGTTTGGAAACTAATCTTGTTTCCTCCATTCGAATGCCCATCTCTGCCATGCTAAAAACTGCCGTTACTAAGAATACTGCAAAAATAATACATAGAAGCGTCATGCGATTTTGACGTTTATGCATCTTTGCGGAGATTGAGATAAGATCTAAATAACTTTTCATTCCGCACACCTCTCAAAATCAGTTAAGACACCATCCGATACTTGTAAGACACGATCTGCAGCCTGGGCAATTCTACGACTATGCGTAATCATGACAATCGTTTGCGCATAGTTTTTGGAAGCTTCCTTTAGCAATGCGATTACTTCACTGCTACTCTTAGAATCCAAATTACCTGTTGGTTCATCAGCTAATATTAGAGACGGACGCGTAATTAACGCACGTCCAATGGCAACTCTTTGTTGTTGCCCACCAGATAATTGACTTGGTAGATGATTTCGCCGTTCTTTTAAGTTCAATACTGTCAGCAGTTCTTCCAAATACTTTTTATCTGTCTTTTGATAATCAAGTAGTAATGGGAATATAATGTTCTGCTCAACTGTAAGTTCCGGAATTAAGTTAAATGCCTGAAAAATAAATCCTATATTTCTACGGCGAAAGACTGTAAGCTCCTTGTCTTTCATTTGAAAAGTATCATTTCCATCAATAAAAACAGTTCCAGAAGTAGGCGTATCGAGAGCTCCCAATAGATTAAGAAGCGTACTTTTGCCAGATCCAGACTCACCAACTACCGCCACAAATTCTCCTTTTGGAATAGAAAAGCTTACGTTTTTTAATGCTTGTACAGCAGCTTCACCTCTACCATAAGTTTTAGAAATAGATTTCACTTCTAATAAGTTCATTCTATTACCTCTCTTTCTGTTTCAAACTATATCCAAAGAATACTGTACGAATCCTACTAAAAGATGAATTTCACCCTACAATTTTGTAGGAATTAAAAAATTAATAACAAAATTAGTACCAATGCCTAATTCACTATCCACTTCAATCACACCGTTATGCGCCTCAATAATAGCCTTAGAAAGCGGCAATCCTAGCCCAATTCCTGGAATATCTTTTGAAAATCTACTACGATAAAAGCGTTTAAAAATAAAGTATCGGTCCTCTGGGTAGATTCCGCTGCCATTATCCTTTATCATAATCTGCACAACTGAGGCAAATTGCATCCACTCAATATGTATTTTGTCACCCTTTTTGGTATGATCAAGTGCATTTTTTACAATATTATCAATTGCCTCAATGAGCCAATCCTGGTCACATAACAAGGTTATGGTTTCATCTCCAGTCAAACTAATTTCCTTTTCTTCCTGTTTTACACGAAATAAAAAATGTTTTTGTACTCGTTTCATCATTTCTGATACGTTCTCTTCCCTTTTATTAATTAAGATAGTTCCCGCATCAAACTTTGCAATTTTCAAGAGATTTTGTACAAGTGTTTCTATTCGATCCAGTTCCTGCTCCGAAAGATCTATGAATTCTTGGATTGTTGGCAGATTTTCTGCTTCACCTTGTAGAATACCATTATATATATTAAGGGCTGCAAGCGGTGTCTTTAACTGATGAGAAATATCTGCTATTGTATTTTTCAGGAACTCCTTTGATCTTACTTCATTTTCTACATGGGCACTTAAAATCGAAGCTAAGGAATTTACCTTGTGGAATAACTGATACAACTCCCCCTCTTCATTACAAGCAATCCGGGCATTTGGATTACCCTTAATATATTCTGCAACTTGTTCAGTAGCTGTTTCAATGATCTTTTGCTGCTCCTTAAAATACCTGTAACAAACGATCATAATTATCATCGCCATGCACAAGGAACATAGAAAGATATAAAGTGCTGAATTCTTAACACCATACTTCATAAAAATAACTGCTGCAATAGAAAAGGAGGCTATACACGCCCATATTCTATAAAAAAGAGTCTTTATTTTATTATTTACGAGTATTTTCATTACTCACCTCAACCAATCAAATTCCATTTGTATCCCATACGACGAATAGTAATAATCCTTTTAGGGTTGCTTGGGTCATCCTCAATTTTCTTGCGCAATCTACGAATGTATACAGTTAGTGTATTACTATCTACATAGTTTTCATTGCAATCCCATAACTGCCCTAAAATTTGTTCTGCTGAAAATACTCTTCCGGGATTCTCCATAAATAAGCACAGCAACTTATATTCTCCTGTGGTTAATTCAATCAGTTGATTATTTTTATAAACTTCACTTTTTAGAAGCTTTACTTTTATGTTATTTGAATTCAATTCTGCTTCTGTCTGGGCAAAATTATTACTTCTACGAAGCAATGCATTTATTCTGGACATAAACACAGCTAGCTTAAAGGGCTTTGTAATGTAATCGTCTCCGCCTAAATCAAGTCCCATTATAATATCAGTTTCTTCATCAGCCGCTGTTAGGAATATAATGGGCACCTTTGAGGTCTGTCGAATTTTTTTACATATATCAAAACCACTGCCGTCCGGCAAGGAAACATCTAAAATTACTAAATCGTATTTGCCATCTAACCACATAGTATCAACTTCGTAACTAGTACGAGCAATGTCCAATTCATAGCCCTGTTTTTTTATAGAAAAAGTCAGTCCATTAATTAAACTCAAATCATCCTCAACTAAAAATATCCTTTTCATTTACTTTTATCATCCTTTAATTTATTGAGTTTGTACTCATATTAGTAGTTTACTCTACATCTCTCAGAATCACCTAGAATGTCTTATTTTTAAGTTCTAAGCATATGACATGCAATAATAATTGATTTTCATTATACCCCTTTACTCTAATAAAATAGTATCAACAGAATTATATTAAAAATTAATAGAATAGCTATTGAACTTTACTTCAGTATACTATACTCGCACTGAAACATTAGGATTTTTTTCATCCTGCCACTTCCTTACACTAATTCATGACTTAATCAAATTAATATTTCCTTATGTAATATGTTCTTATGAATATAATTTACTAAAACAAAATACTTATAAAACTGTCATTCGCTATATCTCAATGAGTGTCCTCCATTTGACGCCCTAAAGATGACGACTGCTTGGAAAAAGGTGCTATTACTCATCACTAATTGTAATTTACCGTTATCTCCTTATTAAAGCAAAAAGCCCTACAACCCTTGATAACCAAGTAATTGTAAGGCTTTATTCATTGCACCTGATAGGATTCAAACCTATCACATACGGTTTATTAAACCGCTAAATTATTATTTACTTTCAAGATATTTAAGAAGCATTGTTCCAATACCTACGTTATAGCCTGCAATTGCCATACTTGCAATCATAGGTTTGTTCATAACAAAGGCAAGAGGGAATTTCTTATCTAAGATATCAAAGTCTTCGTATAAGTATACGAGGTCTTCTTTCTTATAGCCTACATAGACTTGAACAAATGGCAGTGCTTGTAATGTCTTTTGTAACGTTGGATTCTCTAAATCCTCTGCTTCTTCTACTACAAGGATAACATTTGGTTTTTGTTCTAAGTATTGCTCTTTTGCTTCAATCATTTCATTGAGAAGATGTTCTGTTGGCTCTGCACCTGCATCAAGGAAGGCTACAATATTTCTTGTGTCTTCTATCACTTCTGAAAGCTCACATACATCTCCATTTGTATTCATGAAGTTTGTTTCTTTTACTACGATTTCTTTTTGATGTGCGCTATTTACTTCTGCAAGCTTCACACCTAATTCTACTGTTTCGTTTTCTTTAATTGCTACATAATAAAGGTTAGCATGTACTGTACCTGATGCTTCTCTATTGACAGTGATTACACGGTACTCACCTGCTTCAACAAGATAGCTCATTTTCCCCTCAGCCCAGTCACCTGTTTCTAACCAAAGTGTACGGTAAACACCATTTACATAGCGACCTACTGTATAAGTTTTCATGTATTCATGAACCGTTTCATCTTCAGCTTTTAAAGTAAGTGTACTGTTTTTAACGACTTCTTCTTGTTGTACGCCTACTTCAATTTCTACCCAAGTGCCGTCTTGGAAGTAGCTCATGTTACCATTTTCTTTGTTTAATCTTGCTGGGATACCAAGTGTTCTACAAATCGCTACAAATAGGATTTTCTTAGATGCTACATGTCCAAGTCTTACTTTCATAACCCCTACAGGTAGTGCACATAAGTAACCATTTTGAGCACTTGTAGCTGTTGCAATATGCGCATCTACAAAGTCATAAATGCTTCTTGGATTTTGTTTGAAGCTTGCAACTTGTGCCACATCAAAGAATACTTCTAGTCCTTGACGGTAAGGTGTGATCTTTTCTGTTGCAATACGAGGTGCTAAGATCCCCTTTATAAACACTGCTTCTTCAAAGTTATCTTTAAACTGCATCGCATGTTGTAAGTGAGCTTTTAAAGTTTCACAGCTTGTATCTGAAAGGTCTTTTGTGTTCATTGTATCAAGCATCTTCACTTTGTAAGCAAGAAGGTCTTTTGTTGCTTCATCTGTAAAGAATACTTGAATTTCTTCATAGTTACCACGTGCAGATTCTAAGTGTTTAGCAACACCTTCTTCAAATGGTGCGAAGTCCTTCGCCCATTCACGTGCTTTATCACCTAAGAAGAATGTCCCTGCAAAGGCATTTCTTATACTTTGTGCCTCTTGATGGCATGCTTCATGACGTTTTTTAGTTTCTTCGTCAATGGCATTCTCATCCGGAGATGCACCTTTTGGTGGTACAAGTGTAATCGTTTCTACAAGTCCTGGTGTACGTTCTTTATCTGTAAGGACAATGGTTAAATGATCTTCTAAACGTACATCGATTTGGTCATACGTTGCAATACCCTCTTTATGTACATAGATTAATAAATCTCCAAATCCTGTTGTAAACTTGGCTTGACCTAATGCATTGGTCTCAAGCTCTGTAAGAGGGAAAAGTTCTCCGTAGTTGACTACTTCAAATCTTACTTTTGCACCTTCTACTGGATTGCCTGTTGGATCATTTACTGTAATCGTAATTTCTTTTGTTGCTGCATAACGGTCTAGAGTATTGACTTCTGTTGCACTGTCTGTTTGACGTGTAATTAGTTCATTTTCTACTGTTGTTGCAAACACTTTGCTGCCTATAAGCATCCCACGAGATGCTGAAAGTTGGAACCAACCTGAATCAAGTGTTGCTTCTGGCTCACAAGCACCTAGGAAATGCCACTCACCGTCTGTCCATACTTCTACCCATGCATGGTTATCATCACAATGTGCCCATCTTGGTGTGTAAGCTTGTCTTGCTGGAATCCCTACACTTCTAAAGGCTGCTACGCCAAGTACAGATTCTTCTCCACATCTTCCATATGCATTACGAATGGTTGTAAGTGGATCTGTTGTTCTTGAATCTGTTGTTTGATAAGTTGCTTTTTCAAAGCACCAATAGTTGATAATAAGTGCTGCTTCTTGCATGCTCTTACCCTCAATTCTTGGGTAAAGCTCTTCAAAGAAATCATCTTTATAAAATTCAATGTACTCATTACTCATACGGTATTGAAGGACATAGTTTAAGAATAACCCACCTGTAAGTTTATCTCCCCAAGGTACTATTTGACGTACTTTAAGCGCTTGTCTTACAAACTTAAGGAAAAGTGCACCATCATGGTTTGCAAGGTCTTGCTCTGGCATGAATGCATAAAGGTATTTTAAGCAAATAGCTTCATCTTCATTACACTCAGTAAGTACCCCAAAAAGCTCCTCTTCTCTATGTTTAGCTGCTTCCCTTACAGCTACGAAGCGTTCTTCAATAATCTGTCTGTGTTCATTACTTACTAACATAATACGCCTACTTTCTAGTTCAACATTTTGTTGTTATTTATCTCTTCTATTATAAACAATTTAGTTATGAGTAACAACTGCTCCTGATCCACCATACATATCAATTTCATCTTCTAATTCAACTTTTATAACTGTAATATGTTCATGTGCATCTTCTGGTGAAATATTAATCCAAGTTGTACCTGGGATATTGAACCAAGGCACCCCACCATGTACAACATGTGTTAATTCCTTACCTGTATGCAGGACACTAATACGTTTGATTGGTGTTGATAAACCTTTTAAGCATAAGCTTTCTTGTGGTGTATCATGTACAAATAAATAAACTGTTTTCTTATCTTTAGAAAGGGTACTTCCTCCAGCCCAGTAACGAAGCATAATCCCTTCATCTGTACCAAATACAGCTTCTTCATTTTCTTTAATCCATTTACCAAGACCTAATAAAATTTCTTCTTGTTGTGGTGGAATTGTACCGTCTTCCATTGGCCCAATATCAAGAAGCATATTCCCTCCCATACTGATACAGTCTACAAACATTCTAAGGATTTGTTTAAGTGTTTTGTAGTGTGTATCACGTGGTTGATAGCCCCATGAACGGTTAATGGTTGTACAGAATTCCCATGGACCGTCTGGACGTGTGATTGGTATACCTTGTTCTGGTGTTTTGTAATCTCCATGTCCTGCAAAGCGTGAATTAATAATAATGTCTTTGTTAAAGCTTTGTAGGTAAGTTTTGAACTCTGGTAAGCCCCATTGTTCGGCACTTCTTTCCCAGTCTCCATCAAACCAAAGCAGGTCAACTGGACCATAGTTTGTAAGGAGTTCTCCTAATTGATTACGGTTGAACTGAACAAAGTTTTGCCATCTTGCTTCATCTTGTACACCATCTGTTGGACTTGTATATTTGTTCACTGTACTTAAGTCTTCTGGTACTCTGCCCCCTTCATATACACTTGCATAGTCTGGATGAGACCAGTCAATAAGTGAGAAGTATACGCCCGTTCTAATTCCTCTTTTTTGGATGGCTGCATTAAACTCTTTGACAATATCTCTTTTTGCTGGTGAACGTTTTACTACACTTAAATCACTATACTGTGTATCAAACATGGCTACACCATCATGATGCTTAGATGTAAGTACTGCATAACGTGCACCAGCTTTTTCAATAAGCTCTGCCCATTTATCTGCATCAAAGTTCTTTGCTGTAAAACCATTTAACTGATCTAAGTATTCTTCGTGTGAAAGTCTACCGTGATAGAATGACCAAGATTCTGATACCCCTTTTACTGCATAAATTCCATAATGAATAAAAATTCCAAGCTTCGCTTCGCTAAACCATTGTTGCATTATTCTATCTCCTTTTTCTATCTATTAATCTATTATTTTATTTTTCTATGGTAAATACATAGAAGGGGTAAGGCATTTCTGCCTCACCCTATTAGCCTTCTATTTCTTTTCTCATGACACCTGTTAAGGTTCTTGTTGTATCTGTACAATATTCCCAGTACATAATACCACCTAAATTTTGCTCTTTCATATAAGCAATTTTATGATGAATAGATTCTGGATCATCATAAGAAATGAATGTATTCCCATTGAACAAATAAGGTGCTTTGGCTACATCATCCCAATGTCTCACAAATCCATTTTTATTGATATACTCTTCTACTAGCTTACAGTAACCTGGTCCATATGTACCTACAGTCTCGGCCATTTGTAAATAACCATGGTCAACATCTGGTACACCTCTCCACATTCTGCTATAGAAAGCTACACCAATAACAATCTTTTCTGCTGGCACACCAGCTGCCATAAAGTCATCTACTGCTTCTTTTGTACTAAAGTCGAAAAGGTCTAATTCTGAAGGATATAAGTTGGTATGATGTCCCGTTAAGGTCTGGAATCCACCTCTTAGGTCATAGGTCATAAGCTGTACATAATCTAAGTACTTGATCGCTTCTCCCATTTCAACACCTTTTAAGTAGTACTTCCCACCGCCTGCTGCAATAGTAAGCATATATGCTTTATTCACTTCATCAAAAGCTTCTCTCATCTCTTTTAGAAGTAGAGTAAAGTTTTGTTTATCTTCTCTACAACCTTTAATTCCTGCTACTGTGTAAGATGGATACTCCCAGTCTAAGTCTATACCATCTAAGTTATATTTCTTCATCCAATAAAGTGCACTCTTAGCTACAGACTTTCTACCTTCTTCAGTCGCTGCTGCTTCAGAGAAACCACCTGCACTCCATCCACCTATAGATAAAATGAATTTGAGTGTTGGATTGAGACCTTTTAGTCTCTCCATTTGTTCCACCACGTCAAAAACATTCCATTCTATGGCGCTATTTACAATATGGCCAAACGCAATATTAATAATATCTAGATTTCTTGCATCATCATCTGTTACCGTCTTTAAATCTTGCGTGTGAACATATCCTATTAATCTATGTTTATTTAAACTCACTATCTTCTTCCCCCGTTGTTCATATTTCTAGTATCAATTATTGTGCCTCATAAATGCCAACAAACTTAAGTGTTGGATAAATTCTAGATGCTGTAATACGTACTTCTACAACATCTGTATTCACTGCATCAAACTTACAAATACGTTTTGAGCCTACTACAGTTTTTCCATAAACTTTTTCCATCTCATCAGCTTTTTTAACCCAGATTTCAAAGGATTCAATACGTTGACTTTCTGTAAGCTCTTCTTGTAATACAACATGATTGATAGCATAAGCTTGATCAAGCTCAAAACGTAAAGTAACACTTTCTTCGTTTTGTGCTGGCTTAAAGTAGCCTCTATCTGCTGTTAAAACATGAGTTACATCATATGCATCTTCATATGCAGTATCTGTTGTGACTTTCGCTTTTGGTGCAACATTTGAAGCAAAAGCTTCCTTAATATATGTACCTAGCTCTTGTAGACGTTTTGCATCATTTTCATGTACTAAACCTCTTCCATCAACTGGAATGTTAAGAAGTAAAGATGCATTTCCGCCTACCGAATTGTAGTAGATTTCTAATAATGTTTCTAAGCTTCTTACTTTATCATCTTCATGTTTATGATAGAACCAGCCTTGACGAATAGATGTATCCACTTCTGATGGGTACCAAATAAATTCTTTTTCATCTTTTAGTGCTTCTAAACTACCTAAATCTTGATCTAAGAAAGAAACTGGTCTTTCTCTAAAGGCTTCATTGTCTTCTTGTTGTGAATGCTCAGCTGTATAAGCAGGATCTGTTAAACGTTTTGGTACCACGTTCCATTCAGATTCTCTACAATGCCCAGCTTCATTTCCACACCATCTAATATCTGGTCCTGAGATATTAATAACTGCATCTGGTTGAAGTTCTCTGATACATGCGTAGTATCTTTCCCAATTGTAAATTTGTTTTTTACCATTTGGTCCTTCTCCACAAGCACCATCAAACCACACACTAAAGATTGGTCCATAGTTTGTAAGAAGTTCTGTAAGTTGATTGATAAAGTAGTCATCGTATTTTTCTGAGTCACCATATACTGAACTATTTTGATCCCATGGTGATAAATAGACTCCAAACTTCATGTCGTGTTTTTTACAAGACTCTGCAAGCTCTTTTACAAGATCACCTTTGCCATCTTTGTATGGACTATTTTTGATACTAAACTCTGTATATGCACTTGGCCATAAGCAGAAGCCATCATGATGTTTACATGTAAGAAGAATGGCTTTCATCCCTGCTGCTTTAATAGTTTGTACCCATTGATCTGTATCTAATTCTGTAGGATTAAACATAGCCGGGTCTTCTTGCCCATTCCCCCACTCACGATCATAAAAAGTATTAATCCCAAAATGAATAAAAGCATAGAACTCTAACTCATGCCAAGCAAGTTGTCTTTTAGAAGGGACAGTACTTACTAATCTTTCTACTAAAGTATTTTGTGACATTTACTTACCTCCTAGAATATGTGTCCCTTCTATTTTACTATGTTTTTGATAAAAAAACAGTAAAATTAATTATATTTTTTATTATTTTTTGTCTGTTTTTTTATTGACACTCAATTTTTATACTATTATAATTTATACAATCTAGTATTATATAATTTATACAACAAAAACCACATTAAGGAGATTACATTAGATGTTATCTACAATTTTGCTTTCCTCTTTAGAAAAAGTTTTACCTCAAGAGCAACCTATTTCTACTCTTGTCTCACAACCATCTATTTTCAAAAATGAAACATTTAACTTCCAAGTAGCTTATCAAAGTACAGATCATGCTTGGCTTTGGAGAGGTCCTGTTACTGTTTCTATTGATTCACCTCTTAAAGAATACATTAGTGTTACATCTGTAGGCTTAGTACCATCAAACTACCCATGTCCTCCTGGTTCTGATGAAGAATACTTTACTACTATGCCTTGTTTACTCCCTGATGTACTCGAGCCACTAGACAATGATTGTATTAAAATTATTCCAAACCACTGGAAAAGCTTATGGATTGAAGTTGCAAGTACAAATACGCTTCCTGCTGGTACACATTCTATTACAATCATCTTCCAAGATGCTTCTGGTGCTGAAGTAGCAAGAGAAACACTCAACTTAGAGATTATTGATGGACTTTTACCTAAACAAACACTTCTTCATACAGAATGGTTCCATACAGACTGTATTGCTAACTTCTACAATATAGATGTATTCTCCGAAAGGTATTGGGAACTTGTTGAAGCTTATATGCAAACAGCTGCTACTCATGGTATCAACATGATTCTTACACCACTCTTTACACCACCTTTAGATACTGAAATCGGTGGCGAACGTCTTACAGTTCAACTTGTTGATGTAACTGTAAACAACGATACATATAGCTTCAACTTTGATAAATTAGGTCGTTGGATTGAAGCGGCTAAAAGAGTGGGGATTGAGTACTTTGAAATGTCTCACTTATTCACTCAATGGGGTGCCTTTGCTATACCTAAGATTATGGCCAATGTAAATGGTGAACTGACTCAAATTTTCGGTTGGAATACTTTAGCAAAAGACCCTGCCTATAAAACTTTCTTAGATACATTTTTACCACAACTTTTACAATACCTTGAAAGCTATGGATTAAAAGATAAATGTTACTTCCATATTTCAGATGAACCAAGCTTAGAGCACTTAGAATCTTACAAATTTGCACTTAGCTTAGTAGAAAAACACTTAGAAGGTTATCCAATTATCGATGCACTTTCTAACTTAGAATTCTATCAAACAGGAGCACTTAAATTACCGATTCCTGCAAATGATCATATTCATCCATTTATAGAAGCTGGTGTACCTAACCTTTGGACTTATTACTGCTGTGCACAAACCAATCAAGTAAGTAACCGTTTCATGGCACTTCCTAGCTTCCGTAATCGTATTATTGGATTACAACTCTTTAAATATGATATTGTAGGCTTCTTACATTGGGGGTATAACTTCTATAATACACAATACTCTAAAAAGGCTATTGACCCTTACAAAATAACAGATGCAGGTTCTGCTTTTGCTTCTGGAGACTCCTTCTTAGTTTATCCTGGAGAAGATGGTACAATTTGCTCTATTCGTATTAAAGTATTTGCAGAAGCACTCTATGATTTACGTGCAATGCAACTTCTTGCATCACTTACTTCAAAAGAACATGTATTAGAACTGATGGAAGGTACACTTGATGCTCCAATTACTTTCTCAAGCTACCCTCATGATGCAAACTATTTACTAAACTTTAGAGATACTATTAATAAAGAAATCAAAAAATATTTATAAACCAATTTCACTTGCGCAAAAGGAGCTTAATCATGAAAACTCAACTTAATATTGGTCTTATCGGTGCTGGTGCACGTGGTATGGGCCTTTTACATGGCGTTATTTTACATATGGAAGATATTAATATCGTTGCTGTATGCGATACTTATGCTGACCGTGCTGAAGGTGCTGCTAACGCAGTGAATGCTTCACGTGGTACAACACCTGTTGCTACAACTGACTACAAAGAAATCTTGGCAATGCCAGAAGTAGATGCTATTGTCATCTCAAGTGCTTGGACTGGACATATTCAAATTGCTATAGAAGCTATGGAAGCTGGAAAATATGTAGGTATGGAAGTAGGCGGTGCCTACTCTGTAGAAGAATGTTGGGACCTTGTAAAAGCTTACGAAAGAACAGGTGTACCATGTATGATGCTTGAAAACTGCTGCTATGGTCGTGAAGAGCTTATGGTACTTAACATGGTTAAAAAAGGAATCTTTGGTGAAGTAGTTCATTGCCAAGGTGGATACCAACATGACCTTAGAGAAGAAATTGGATACGGGAAGGAAAACAGACATTATCGTCTCGTAAACTACTCAAACCGTAACTGCGAAAACTACCCTACTCACGAAATTGGGCCTATCGCTAAAGTTCTTGATATTAACCGCGGCAACCGTATGCTTTCTTTAACTTCTATGTCTTCTAAAGCACGTGGTATGCACGAGTATATTGCACAGCATAAATCTGATGATGAAGCACTTATGAATACACACTTCACTCAAGGTGATGTGGTTACCACTTCTATCAAATGTGCTCATGGTGAAACAATCATTATCACTTTAGATACTACTCTTCCTCGTGCTTACTCTAGAGGCTTTAGAGTACAAGGTACTAAAGCAATGTTCCTAGAAGATAACATGACTCTATTCTTAGATGGAGAACATAATGAATATGACTTCAAATGGAATGAACAATGGGGTAATGTTGAAAAGTACAGAGAAGAATATGATCACCCACTTTGGAAGCAATTCTTAACTGAGGGTGTACAAGGTGGCCACGGTGGTATGGACTGGCTCGTTCTTAAAGCCTTCTTTGAATGTGCTAAGGCAGGTACTGAAGTACCAATCGATGCCTATGATACAGCTGCTTGGATGTGCATTGGTGCATTATCTGAACAATCTATTGCTATGGGTAGCATGCCTGTTGCAATCCCAGACTTTACAAACGGGAAATGGATGCATCGCCAAGAAGAGGCTGCAAGCAAATATTGCTTAAGTCGTGTATGCGATGAACTTTACAAATAAACAATAAAAAAAGAGGTCGTTTCTAAAACGGCCTCTTTTTTTATTAGTATTCTAATGCTTATTGTCCTGGATTTTACCTTCAATTTTTTTGTTATTAACATGTTTTTCATTTAAACGCTTATAAGTATCTTCTCTCAGAAGAGTATAGATAACTGAGCACATTGGTACCATAACAAGCATACCTAATACCCCAAACATATTCCCCCCTATTGTAACAGCAATTAATACCCATATTCCAGGAAGCCCTATTGACCCCCCTACTACACGTGGATAAATGAAGTTTCCTTCAACTTGTTGAAGGATAAGGAATAGGATGATAAACCATACAGCCTGTACTGGTGATGTTACAAGGATAAGGAATACCCCTATAAAGCATCCTAAAAAAGCACCAAAGATAGGAATCAAAGCTGTAAATCCTATTGTTACTGAAATCATTAAAGCATAAGGGAAGCCTGTTAAAGACATCGTTACAAAGAATAGAACACCTATAATAACTGCTTCTAAACATTGTCCTGTAAAGAAATTACTAAAAGCTTTGTTAGCAATTGCTACAATACGCAACACCTCGTCTACTCTACGCTCTTTTCCATATGCATAAAATACCTTTCTCACTTGCATAGCTAGCTTTTCTTTTTGTAATAGGACATAAATAGCTAAAACAAGCCCTAGCACAAAAGTAAATACACCACTAAAAGTGGCTGATATTGCACTAAAGGTTGATCCCGCAAAAGCTGCTGCCCCATGTTGGACCCATTCTAAGATTTTCTTACCTATTTCTGCCCAATCAATTGAAACAGTAATTTGGTTTGCTAAATCTGGGAAATGTTCTAATAAATTATTAAGTATATTTTGTACTTGTATAACAAATCCTGGAACACTATCTTTGATAATTAAAATAGTACGTATAAGCTCTGGCACAATAATAACCATAACAAGAATAACAATAGATACCATTAATAGCATTGCTAACACTAAACTTACTGGTCTTTGAATCTTTTTTACAGTTTCTGTTTGCTTTCTAAAAATTGTTTTTTCTATAGCTCTCATTGGGATGTTGATTAAAAAGGCTATTGCAAGTCCTAGTATAATGGGTGCAAATAAGCCAATCCCATTATGAACCCAAGACATTACTTCTATATTATTTTGTAATGCCCAATAGAATATAATAAGTGCTATAACACCAAAAAATATTTTCTTTAAGTTTTCTTTTTTTATTTCCATTCTTTAGTCTTCTTTCTATTAGTTTTATATTACTCTGCATTAGAGGTGATTGCTTTATATAACACCTCTTGCTCCCCATGTGTTTGTAATCTTTCATAGTTTCTTTATATACTTTTATGCTATTACTGTCAAGAAAATAGTTATTCTTATAAACATATTTATACTTTAAGATAAATAATTTAGTTAAAACTAGAACAAGCTCACCTAAAGTGAGCTTGTTCTCAGACCGCTGACAAAGTTCTTTT
>NZ_JAQIFT010000003.1:0-40645 GCF_027857615.1 Holtiella tumoricola | reverse complement strand
ACTCTAATTAATGAATGGATTACTTCGGCTAAAACAGCTATTTTAAATGCAATAAGCACTTTGACAACACATGTAACAAACCAACATACAGCAACTAAGAATCATGTAACCTCTAAAGTAGATGGATTGCCTCAAAAGAGTGTATGGACAGATGCTAGAGGTGCTAAATTAGATAATCTTAATCAAAGTATGAGTACAACTCAGGCAAATATCACTACTGCAGTAAATTCTGCTAGAGATATTATTAAAAATCATATTACAGCAGAGACAAGTGGACTGAAAGTGTATCAACCACATGCAAGCAATGTGTTAGCTACCTTATGTACAGCTTATGCTTTTAGCAATGGTGCTCAGAGCTACATGGGAAGATTTATTGCTAAAAGGTCAGGTGTAATTAGAGTTTGTTTCCTAACTACAAATGGTACAGATAACTCAAGAATTACTGTTTACACCAATCCAGATGTACAGGCTACATTATCATCTAGTCATGGAATGAATAGCTCTTATACAAGTTGGGAAGGACTTCCCTTAAATACTAATATACATAATGTAGGCTCACCAACGTACATGACTATGAAAACAGTTATGGAGATTGGTCACAAAGCAGTGAATAATAATAAAAACTGTATATTTGATATGTATGTACATGAGGGACAATGTTTATATTTCTCAGGCTGGTATGTGGGAACAGCTACACTTAAAATTTTGGGAACGGAGGTTGTATTATGATTATTTATGTAAGTGATGAGAACACAGTATTATGGTCACACAGTGATAATTCGGTAAAAAGTCTTGAGGAGTATATGGATGATCCAAGATGTATTAGAGTTCCTGACGATATAGTTATTCCTATAGTGCCACAAGATGACTATATGTATAAGTTGGTATATCACCAAGAACTGCAGAGCGTGAATTTAGAAAGACTTGGTAAGAAACCATTAACAGAGAGAGCACTCATTGAAAGAACTCATGGATTATGCCTACAAAGTGGAGAAGATAGTCTAATGAGCATGGAATTGAGTTTAGATACAAATGGGAAGATAACAACTGCAGGTGATGATTCATTACTACTCATGGAGTTACTAACATCTATAGATGAAAAACTTAATCAGTTATTAAGCCAAAGGGCTTAAAATAATTCAAAGGAGGTATCACAATGATTGATACAGCACAATATCCAGTACAAGTAAGAGCAAATGCAAGATTAGTAGATGCAGGAAGAAAGAAAGTAGAAAAGTGTCCAGCTGCACAACAAACAGAGATTTGTGTAGTACTAGTTGCTGATTATGAATGGCAGTTAGAAGGAATAGGGGAAAAGGTTATTCCAGAAAAGTATCAAGAAGAAGTCAAAAAGGAACTTGGGTTAATAGAATAAAAGAATGATTTGAGAGCACCTGAGAAGGTGTATTTTTTATATTCAAAATTAAAGATGTGTGCTATAATAAGCAAGTAAAATAAAACCGTGCAGAGGGTGGCACGGGGGTTGTATGTTACCCTCCGGAGGGCTATGAAGTAGAGTTATTTACGACGTAGCAGGAAGGGGGTGCTATGATGGATGTACTAAAGATGATAAGTGTGATAGCATTGGTTATCTATCTTATGAGAAAAGACATTTTTGTTGCTAAAGTCAAGTTTAAAGCTGGACTTAAAGGCATAGAATTTGAAATGAGTGCAAAAGAAAAGAACTGTCCACCCGGAAAAGATGACAGTTCTAATCAATAATACAAATTAAGTAAGTTATTGATTTCATAGCCCCAAATATAAAACATTCAGGGAAGCATCAGTGTTGGTAGCACTGGTGCTTTTTTTATACCCATATTATAGCACAAACTTTATAAAAATAAACATTCAATTTAAAGCATCTCTTCAAGAAATGCTATTTTTGTGCCCATGACAGGCTTTGCCGATGAGCGAAAGGAGAATAGAAGGTGGAAAAATTTTTAGAATGGTTGTATGTATCTCTAAGCATAGGTGCTACATTTTTATTTGGAGCACTTGACAAACTTATAATTTTTTTGATTATATTATCAATTGTTGATTTTGGGTTGGGATTGAGAAAAGCCTATAGAGGGAAAAGTGATAAAACCCCAAATGGTGGATTGAGTTCTAAAGCTGCAGCTGAAGGATTAGAGAAAAAAGGAAATATGTTTATGGTCTTAATTGTAGCTAATGTATGTGACCAGATGTTTAATACAGCTGGAATGATTCGAACAGCAACACTTTGGTTTTATATTACAACAGAGGGTATTTCTATTATTGAAAATGCAGCTTTATTAGGAGTGAAAGTTCCTAAAGTTTTAGTGGATATTCTCGAAGTTAAAAATAGATTAGCAGATGAAGGGAAGGCAAATGAAAATGAGTAATTTAATAAAACAATGTAGAGATATAAAACAACTATCAGCACAGGCTCAAAAAGCTTGTGCTCTTTTTATGGAAGAATGCGAGAGGCAAAAGTTAAATGTGCTCATAGTAGAGACATTAAGAACTAGAGAAAGACAATATTATTTAGCATGCCAAGGTAGAACAGTAGCACAGGCAAAAGCTATGGGGGTACCTGCAACGTTTGCTGACAAATATGCTAATCCATCACAGAAGCAAGTTACTTGGACTTTAGATAGTAATCACTTAGATGGTATGGCTTTTGACTTCTGTAAGAATGTAAAAGGCCAAGAGTATAGTGATAAAACTTTCTTTAATAAGTGTGGAAAGATTGTATCTGACTTAGGATTAGAATGGGGAGGAGCTTTTGGAGACTCACCACATGTTCAAGTGCCTAAAGGTTGGAAAGAGCCGGTTATGAAAGAAGATGGAGAACTCAAAAAGGCAGTGACTAAAATCATTGATAGTGGGATACAGATAAATGATGCAAGCTGGAATAGGTTAGATAGAATTAATTTAAAGAATGTACCAGCACTTATTAGTAAGATAGGAATTAGACTGTTTGATGTAGGTGGATATGATCTTGCAGTAACTAAGATGGTAGAAGCTAAGATTATTAGTTCACCAGCTATCTGGAAAGATAAGAAGTATACAGAGAAGAATGTGAGAGATTTAATTGTTAAGGTAAGTAATTATTTAGGGTAGTCATTTTGGACTAACTTATTTTTATTGTCATAAAACGCTAAATAATATAAAATAATGTTATAAACATTTTAATTAGGGGGAAAATAGATGACAGCTCAAATAGGAGTAATAAACAAGAAATGTGTAGCATTAGCTACAGACAGCGCTGTAACAGTAGGATATGGTAAAAACATCAAAGCTTTCAATACAGCAGAAAAGCTTTTTACACTATCAAATAATGCACCTGTTGGAATTATGATTTACAATAATGCTGAATTTTTAGGTATACCTTGGGAAATCTTAATTAAAGAGTATAGAAAGAAGTGTTGTTCAAATAAGTACTCTAACTTGGTAGATTATGCTAATGATTTTTTTAAATTTGTTAATGAATACAATCAGTTTAATGTACTTGAAATAAGGCACTCTATTTTAAGAGTGGCACTGACACATTTAGAAATTATTTTAGATAGTACAAGCCGAATATTGAAAGAAATTACAGATGTTAATCCTAGCATTTTAAAAGAAATTATTTTAGATAATACAAATAAATATTCAAGTTTTATAGATAACCATTTAGGGGAATTTTATACTAATAATTCAAATGATATAATGGATTATTATATTGATTTTAAAAGTATTGTAACCAATAATATTAATATGGAGAAAATCCCGTTAGATGAAAAGGAATTGGATAGCATTATAAAATATATGATGAAAGCGACATTGAGTGATATATATTCTTCAAACAAAACAGGTATTGTAATAGCAGGATATGGTGAAGAAGAAATTTTTCCTAGTATCTATGAATATGAGATAGAACTTAAATTAGGAGATTATTTAAAGTATAAATTAATTGATTCAACAGAAATAGGATGCCAACTTGAACAAGATAAAAATGATGCAGCTATAATGACATTTGCACAAAGTGAAATGGCACATACTTTTCTAACAGGAATAAATCCAGAGTTACGTGGAAAACTTATAGAAAGTCTAAATGATATAATAGAACCATTAAGTATACGCTATAAAGAAGTATGTCAGCATATGAAGTTACAAAATGCAGAACTTAATGAAGAACAAGAACAGGCTATTGATACACTTGGGCAAAGTATATTACAGTCTGTCATTGAAGATTTTCAAGAAACTCAACAAGATAGACATATTGAACCTTTCATACAGATGGTAAAAACATTGGATAAGCAACAAATGGCTGAACTGGCAGAAACGTTGGTTAGTCTAACTTCTTTTAAACGAAAAATGAGTATGGACACTGAAACTGTAGGTGGTCCGATAGATGTTGCTATAATATCAAAAGGTGAAGGATTTATTTGGATTAAAAGAAAGGAATATTTTGAGTCTAAACTGAATAATCATTATTTTACAAAGGATTGTCAATATGTA
Source organism: Holtiella tumoricola (assembly GCF_027857615.1). Taxonomy (NCBI): domain Bacteria; kingdom Bacillati; phylum Bacillota; class Clostridia; order Lachnospirales; family Cellulosilyticaceae; genus Holtiella; species Holtiella tumoricola. Next base: position 36,181 of record NZ_JAQIFT010000003.1, on the reverse strand, counting down.
AGGAGGGATTTTAATGATTAGATTTTCAGGTAATAAAGAAGAAAGTAAAGAATGTATAGGAATTATAGGTGAGATATATTATAGAAAGAATGAAGATTCAAAGAAGGAGAAGTTTAAAATTGTTAATATAGATGATAGTATCACTACCCAAAGTAAATGTCAAAATAATAAAGCTAAATATATGAATTAGTTATTTCAATAAAAATAAAGGCTAAGTCTTAAGACTTAGCCTTTATTTTTATTGAAATACTGATTTTATATAATATATATGATAAACTTTATGAAAATGCTCTCTATAAAAAATAGTGAGTATGGTGTAGTAATATATATTTATCGGTTTAATGCACTCAGCTTAAATTAAGTATTGTTGTTGCTAATGAATATTTTATAGATGCTAATTAGGAGAATGGTTATATGAAAAATTTTTATAAGGTAATATTTTTTGTTATTTTACTAATGTGTTTAGGATATCTTTATATTGTTTTTAGTCTGATGATCCCATATTTTGAGGAGTTTATAAATGGAAGCTATTTAATAGAAACTATAGATTTACCTACATATTCGAATGTTTTTGATTCGATATTTGATATACTAGGGATTTTAGTAACTGCATACTTTAGTTATTCTGTTTATAAATTATCATCTAATCAAGAGAAAGATAGTTATAATAGGGAAATAGCTTCAAGTGCTAATATTGCATATTATCAATTAAAGTTTGGAATTCTTTATTGCTTAAATCAAGTCCTAGAAGATAACAAATCAATTCTTAAAGATGGAGAATATGATTCTATTAATGGTAAGGTAAAGGCTAAAGAATATATATTAAATGCATTTAAAGGAACCTATCGGTTCACTAAATTAGAAGATACAAGGATGATATTACTAAATCTATCAGGGTATTATAGGTTTAAAACTAGAAGAATTAAAATAGCAAAATTAAAAGAGTATGGTAGGAATATATATTTAAATAAAGATACGCTTGTGATAAAAATACATAAACTTATACATATTTACAAACAAAGTACTTGTAATAAAAGGATTAGTAAAGGATTAGTAACACGTTTGCATGCATTAGGCAATGATATACTTACATTAAGTGAAGAAAATAAATTAAAAAAATTAAGCTATGTATTTAATGAACAGTTAATAGATATAAACTATGATGAAATTAAATTAATAGAAAAAAGAAGTGAAAAATGGGCATATATAATTCATGACATATATAATGATGAATGGAAACATCTAGATCCGTATTATCAAGAAATTATGAAAGAATTATTTAGACTAAGTAGTCCTAAATAATAAAAATATCATTTGAGAGTAGGTACTGTACCTACTCTTTTAGTTTATTTTATGTCTGATAAGTGGGATAATGAATAAAAAGGGTACAAAGAAGTACCAACAGATTATAAAGGGTAGGGCTTAGACTATAAATAATTTATTTGTATAAATAAATTTATGTGTGGCAATAATAGGTGTATCTTCTTTTATGAAGGGAGGCATAGCCTTGAATAACGGTAACAATGATTTGTTATTGCTATGTATCATGATGTTTATTGTGCTAGGTATTGTAGCGATGGCAAAAATGTAGAAAGACGAGATTGTAGAAAGATAACAGTGTTTCATATAGTACATAATACAGTACTATATGGAACCGGGAGGTTAGCACCCTCTCGGTTCCATATAGATATTATTAAATTAAATCATCATATCATTTGCATTAGGAATTAAAAAATAGGCCATACTCAAATAAAAAGGAGTGTGGCCTATTTTATGGATAAATTTAATTTGAGAAGAGTTTTAGTAATGAGTTACTTTGGAACGATACTTGTAATAACTGTTGCATTAGCTATAGCTCTAAATCTATAGTTGTATGACAAATGAAATTACTATATTATAATAGCTAGGAAGGGGAGATAATATGAAAAATAATAACAGATTTTTAGTATTTATCATGACATTATTACTAGCTACTACTACTTTATTTGGGGCAAATGTGCAACCGGCTAATATTATTAAATCAGTCGAAGTACATTTCATTGACACTGGTAATAGCGATGCTATTCTTATCAAAGATAATGGTAAAAATATGCTTATTGATGGTGCCGAGAACGATGATGAGAAGTCTTTGGTTGACTACTTAAAAGCTCAAGAAATTAAAAAACTTGACTACATAGTACTTACACATCCAGATGCAGATCACTGTGGTGCATTAGATGCCGTAATTAAAAACTTTGATATTGGTACAGTATTAATTGGAAATGGTAGTGCAGATACTAAGACTTATAAAGACTTTGTTCAGGCAGCTATAGATAAAAAACTACAGCCAAGTGTACCATTAGAGGATAAAGTATTTACATTAGGAAACGGTACATTCCAATTTTATAATACAAAAAGCCAAGCAAAAGATGTAAATGATAGAAGCCTAGTGATGTTTTATAAAAATGGTGAACATGAGTTTTTATTTACAGGTGATGCAGGTAAAGATGTGGAGAAATCTATCTTAGAAAAAATGGTAGATATTGATGTGTTGAAAGTAGGTCATCATGGTAGTAATACTTCTACTAGCCAAGAATTTTTAGATAAGATTAAGCCAGAGGTTGCTATAATTACTTGTGGAAAAGATAATAAATACGGTCATCCACATAAAGATGTATCAGAAAGGCTTAAATCTATTAAAACATATAGAACAGATTTGAATGGAAATATAGTTATCACTACAGATGGTAAAACACTTACGACATCAACACAAAAAGTAGACGGGAAAGCTACACAAGTATCTACAGTAACTAAAATAGATACTATTACCAATACTACAATAAGTAATACACCAGTGGTAACAAAGCCAATAACATCTGCTGATAGTACAGTAGTGTATATTACAAAAACAGGTAAAAAGTATCATAAAGGCACATGTAAAACATTAAAAAGTAAGATTGAAAGTACTGTAAAAGAGGCCAAAGCAAAAGGCTTAACAGCCTGCCAAGTATGCCTGCCTTAAATAAAAAAGACCTTAAAAAATTTTTAGGGTCTTTTTTTTTGTTTTGTTTCTACGATATCTGATAGCTAGTAATCAAGGTACTAATAGATTCAATAGAGTGAATCAACGCTTATGTTCAGTGATTGTAGAAATTATGTACCTTTATAATTCCAGGTAAGCTTGGAGCAGGTACGTAGTGTACGCCAGTTTGTTCACAATATGGGATATCAATACCACCAGGAGTAGAAGCAAGTTCAATGTAAACAGCTTCTTTTTTAAATAGATCAATATAAGAAGGATCTAAGAAAGGTACTGGAATGGTATTAAAGATGAAATCAAATTTCCATAAATGTTTTTTTAGTTCATCAAGTGGAACAGGAACGTAGTCATAAGAAGCAATAAAAGCTAGGTCAAGGGTCTTGCGGGCTTCAACATAAACACGTGCACCAATACCATGTAGTTTTTGTGCAAGAATCTTACCGCATCTTCCAAATCCTAAAACTAGGCATTTGCTATCATTTAAAGTGATTTCACTATTTTCCATAGCGTATTGTATAGCTCCTTCAGCTGTTGGAATGGCATTAAGAACAGCCACTTCATCCATTGAAAGAAGGTCTTTATATCTAAGGTTGCGCTCTTCTAAAAGCTTAATCATATCTTTTTTCAAAACGGATAAACATAAAAAGCTATCTTTTACGTTTTCCATAAACATTTCAACAGAAATACTTGTGTTACTTAGTGGTGTAAAAAGATTTTTCCCATCCCTTGTAAAAGGAATTGGACCAACAATATACTGACACTTGCTGATGTCTTCGAGAGAAGTTGCAAGATGTACATTCTTTGGCAAATCTGGATGTGTGATACCATAAACCCAAGTATCAAATCCTTTATCACAGAGTATTTTAGCAAGTCTAACGAAACGTAAATCTCCACCAACGATGGCTATAGAAATTATGCTCAAAGTATCTCCTCCTGCCTATTTATTAATGTCAGTAATATAACCTATGAATCTAAGCTTGGCATTGTGCCTGTATAGAAATAAAAAATGATTTCTTGTAATTGTGAAACAAATCTTTTAGAGTAATGAATAATACGCTTAATATTTTAGGCGTTAGAGTATCAATACCAATAAGAAAAGCAAGTTCTATAGTTATCAATAGAACTTGCTTTTTATTGTTTTAATTTTATTTACACTAGAGATATATTTAGACGTAATTTTATCTTCTTGAATATAACTTTTAATAATAAGGCATACATTACACAATTTATTAGGGCGTAATATAAGAAGAAATTTGACGTACTAAAGAATTAGCAATAGAGATAGCATCTAGCGTTTCATATTGGTCAGATGGATCTGCAGTTGATAAGTAGTCATTTGTTTTTTCAACTATATATGAAAGATATGAAGAGATAGTTAGTAAAGATTGTAATTTTGCTTTATTCGCTTCTGGATTGGTTGTCGTAGAAATAGTAAATAAATCAGATTTAATTTTAGTAAGTTGAGAGGAGTATATATCAAGTTGCTTTTTGTTATTTGAATGAGATACATCAATTAATATAACTATAAGTATTATGAGTTGAAGTTAGAGGATCTATACTTTAAAAAGAAAAAAGAACCTATAACATGATAGGTTCTTAGGAAGTAGAGGATAATGACTCATTAACTGTGTTAATAAGTTGTTCAGATAAATCTACAAATTTAAAGTAGTTTTTTAAAATTAATAACGTATCAAGAGAAGAGGAATTACAGCTAATGTCATCTAATTCTAATAAGGCACATTTAAGGAAATTGGTTGCATTAATTAGTAGCAATATTTCTTTTTGGTCAGGTGAATTGCTAGCTAATGAATCTGAGTAAGTGTTCATAGACTGAAGTAGATCATCTAGCTGCTTATTTATAAAATTAAATCCGATATTACACTTAGCTTTAGAATTTTTAGCGTTAAGGGCGTCAGATAATGAAGAAAGTTCTTTTTGTATTTGAGTTAATTTGCTAATATAGGTTTCTAGTACTTGTTTATGTGCATCATTAGATGTGGTTGAGGCATGGATAGATACAGAGAAGATAATCAAGCATAGAAATAAAGATAAGAATAGATGTTTAAATTTCATTTTAACAGAACTCCTTTTAATTTATATGTGTATTCTTGCGTCTTATTAAGCTGGTTAAATAGGAAAAGAAGAAAGACCTTGAGTTAAAAGAGAATTAGCGGAAAAGAAGGCTTTAAGCAACTTATATTCTATTTCATAATCTTCGGTTATCAAAAGTTCACTTAGAATAAGGTATAAGTCATTAAGTAGTCTAGTAGCTACAATAAGAGCTTCTGTACGAATTTTATCAATAGAGGAAAGGTTGCTATTTGTTGCATAATCAAATAACCTTGTGCTAAGATTTTTTATTTTTGAATTATAAATGGACAAACTATTTTGTAATGACGTTAATGATTCTCCTTTTTGATTAGAAATGTATAAAGATTGAGAGATGCCATTGAGTTGATTTTGGAGACTAGTAATTTCTTCATAGAAATTATTAAAATCATTAGTGGTATCTAGTGTAGAAGCCATTAAAAATAAGGGAATTAAAAGAATAGTTATGATTACTATAAACTTAGCTAAAGAATTTTTTTTCATAATACACCCCATATAAAAAAATCTTTTAATATAAGGATTAGCAATAACTAAAAAAATATGTAAGAACTAAATTGATTTAAGTTTTACTCAAATAGATAAGGGTTTAATTTTAAAGATGCTCATGATCATCTTCATAAATTTTAAGAGCTTTAGAATAAGAAAGGTATTCAAGCTTTTTCTCAATAAGATCATCTAGAGTAATGAGTGCATTTTTACCTTGATTAGGATAAAGAATATCTTTTTTTAGAGTCCAATCCTTAAATTTTCTATCTAATTGTTCTTGGTTGCGTTCTAAACACTCCTGGACAGTATTTAAAAGAACTTGAGTATTGGATTTTGAGTCCTCTTTATGGGAATCCTTTGGGATAATGCTAAACTCATATAATAAATCATCAATAATGACCCAATATTTATCCCCGTCAGTTTGAATATTTAAAGTATCATTGGCTAGAAGCTGTTCTAAATAATCAGCAGTAATGGCTAATACTTTTTTGTTTGTAGTTGTCTCAACCAATCCTTGCTTTGTATAGGTGGTATGGTGAGCATAAACCTTATTAATAGAGTGCTGAAAAGATTTTTGTTCATGGATCACAGATTTTTTGTTAGATGATGAAGTAGATAGGGTACGGTCATTTGTAATAGGCATATATTTGTCAATTTTCATTGTTCACCTCTGAATAAATAGGATTACTATTAATATCGGCTTATTGATGACCAAAGTAAATGTAAAATATACAAATAATAATAAGTGTACTATAATAAATGTAGAAGTTTTATTTGCTCATAGAATTTAAAGTTAAAGACATATAATACAGAGGATACAGATATGAAAGAATTATATACATTAAAAAAGAAAAAAAGTTTTGCATATGAAGGAACACTTGAAAGTGGTATGACCATTTTTTATGGAGAAAATCGTGAAGATTCTCTCTACATATCAGGCACTCAGTACGCTGACCTTATAGCTTATTTTAAGGGAAGAACCGTTCGAATTGGTGCAGGGCATGGTAAAGTAGAAACGGATAGTATGAGAGAATGGATTGTATCTCATATAGGAAAAGCGGGTATCGTAAGTTATATTGCAGCTATTTTAGTAGAAGAAGGCGTTGCAGAAAAAGTAGATATGACAAGTATTTATTTTAAATAGTAGAATCTAGTGCCCATAAGTCCCCTTACATGAAGTTGATAGGTACAACTTTATGTAAGGGGGCTTATTTTTATTGAGCAATAAAAAATAAAAGTAAATGACAAAATTTACCTTAAGAATATACACCTATATTAAGAATTTAGAATTTAAGTCCCTATATCTCCATTGATATAATTTTATTACAGATCAATGACTTATAAAAAGATAGACACTATAAGGAACGGTTTAAATTTTTAAGAATAGGGGGACGTTATGAAAAAATTTAAAGGCGTTGTAAAAAGATTAGCCATACTAATGGTGGGCGTAATGACAGTAACAAGCACACAGACTACTGTATTTGCCAGTGAAATGAATGCAGGAAGTTTTAATGATTTAGTAGGAACAAATGTAACTACACCCGCCAGTCTTACAATTAATGAGTTTGGTACCCAGTATACTACATCGGGCAGTTATATGATAAAAAAACCTGTCTTTACTGGTTCTGGCTTAGTAGAGGAACCTGTATCTTATGATGCAAGCCGAAGTATGATGGAGAGGATGTATGAGAAAGACTTAGCAGATGGTGGTACATCTTATTGGATGGACCGTGTACTTGAAAGGAAAGGCCAAGATCCAGAGGGAAATGATATCATGACTCGTGGACGTTCACTGTATATGTATGGACATAACCCAGGCGTATTAGGTTTTTCAGGTGGAACAGCCTATTGGCATGAGTTAGAAGGTGGCCAAGATGCTTATACCATTAGCTTATCAACAGGAGCAGTAAAAGAGCAGGTCTCCAAACGTTATCAATGCCCAAGTTATTGGTCAGGTGTTTTCACATCAGGTTCAATAGGTGTTGAGGAAACAAAGTTTATTACAAACGAGAATGTGGCGGTTACCTTATTAACTTTAACCAATACAGGCAAAGAGGATCAAGAAGTTGAAGTAACCGTTGAATCTCCTTATGTCAAAGCAACAGAAGGGGATGAACTAACAGGCATTGTAAAAGTAAAAAATGAACTTACAACCTTATATACTCAATTAAGTGGAGAAAATATGGATGCAAAAGAAGGTGTGCTTAAACAAACCCTTCAACTCGCACCAGGCCAATCTCAAACAATCAAAGTTGTGATGGGTTTTACAAGTAAAGAAAATCCTGAATCAACTGAAGAATATGAGACGTATAAAGGCTACACTTCTAGTGAAGCAAAATATGAACATATGAAAGCTTATAATAAATGGTGGGCGGATAATATTCCATACATTGATATCCCAAATGAAAATGTTAAAAAGGTTATTTATTATAGATGGTGGCTTAATCGCTTTAATATGTTAGATGCAAATATTCCGGGCAATGATTATCAATTCCCTGTATCAATTGAAGGTGTACTTGGATATAACAATGCCATTGTACTGACACAACCTTTACATATGCAAGATCTAAAATACTTAAGGACACCTTACTATGCTTATGGGGATTGGATATCAGCTGGAGAAGTTTCTCGTGATTCTTTATTTGTAGATAATCCAGGAAATCCTGATAACTGGAACAATAGCTATTGTCAGTATATTGGTGAAGCCGCTATGGATACTTATAAAGTACATGGTGGGCAAACCAAGATCCTAAATAACTTAGCAAGATACGCTGAGAAAGATGCGAAGGGGCAGTTAGACCGTTTTGATGTGAATGATGATTACTTAATTGAATATGATTGGGCCTCATTAACGGGGAATGATGCAGATGCTGTGGCATTCCACTACTTTGCAGACCGTGGAGATGTAACACAAACACGTACAGAAAGTGCATATGTTTATGGTAATGCCAAAGCTGCAGCACAAGCTTACGAATTACTAGGGAACACAGAAAAAGCAGATGAGATGTATGCATTAGCTGAAAATATTCGTCAATCTATTCTTACAAAGCTTTGGGATGAAGAAAGTCAAATGTTCTTGCAACGAGATGTAAAGACGGATACGTTTATCCCTTGGAAAGATACCAACAACTACTACCCAATGGCAGAGCCGGATTTGGTACCAGCTGGAGATGAGGCAGGTTATGAAGAGGCACTTAGATATTGGGCAGATAAAAATGAATTTCCTGTATTTCCATTTTTTACAGCAAATCAAGTAGATAAACAAGCTGCAACCCAAGCTGGGCAAGCGGGAAGTAATAACTTTGCCAACATTAATGCTTCAGGTGATTTTAGACTTTTCTCAAGAGCTATTAAAACCTATGATTCAGATTACATCAGCCCTGAAATGTATGAAATGTTAATAGAATGGGTAGCATGGGCACAGTGTATTGATGGGAATACGGATTACCTGGATAATAATGAGTTTTGGGCAAATTACAATGAAAATAGTGATACGATAGATTATCGTTCATGGATTCATCACAATATTTTAGGTAACTATACTTATGCGATAATCGAAGATTTTGCAGGTCTAACACCAAGACTTGATGAAAAAATAGAACTTCATCCTATTGACGTAGGTTGGGATCATTTTACAGTTAACAATTTAAGATATCATGACCAAGACTTAACCATTGTATGGGATGCAGTAGATGATGGGTTAGACTATTATGATGATGGATTAGAAGGCTATTCTATCTATTTAAATGGAGATGAAGTATTCCGCATAGATCAACTTGTTCATGTTATTTGGGATGCTACAACAGGAGAAGTAGAATTCCCAGACTTAGATGAAGAACTATTATTAGAAGAGGAGAACTTAGAGGAAGAAGGCGCTTCAGCCATAGGAGAGGCATCCGTATTATTTGCAAAAGGACGCAGTAGCCTAGATGAAACAACATCAGAAGAAGATGCAGATAAAGTAGAAGATGAAATAACACCCGAAGAAGGTAGTGAAGAAGCAGAAGGTGAAACAATCCCTGAAGAAGATAGTGAAGAAGTAGAAGACGAAACAATCCCTGAAGAAGATAGGGAAGAAGTAGAAGATGAAACAACACCCGAAGAAGATAGTGAAGAAGTAGAAGACGAAACAATCCCTGAAGAAGATAGGGAAGAGGTAGAAGATGAAACGACACCCGAAGAAGATAGGGAAGAAGTAGAAGATGAAACAATCCCCGAAGAAGCACTTGAACTTATAGAGTTAGTAGAAGCAGAAAGAAAAGCAAAACCACAAGTCATTGTGAATGAGCCAATGAATACGATGAAAGATGCTGCAAGTGTAGAATTAACAGAAGAAAGAGTTGTAGAGATGTTCCAAAAAGCAGCAGTTGATGTAACAGAGGATACAGGTAGCTGTAAGAATTTAGCACTTCAGGCAACACCATCTGCATCTTATATTGCACCTAAAACAAGACTAGACTATGCAGTTAATGGTTTTAGTGTAAGTGGTATTAACTCCAGTAAGAGTAAGTTTGTTGTAGATGTACCAATCTGGGGAACTAAAGGCTCAACCCATAGTGAAGAATGGTTTGAATTAGATTTTGGTAGTACACAAACAATGAATGACGTTAAACTTTATTTCTATAGTGATAAAAATGAAAATAATTACTGTGAGCCTTATATGTATTACTTAGAATACTGGGATGGTTCGAATTGGTCTGTTGTACCTGACCAATACAAGTCTCAGTTACAAGCCAATTACAACCATGTAGAGTTTCCGACTATTTCAACACAAAAATTACGTGTCGTGATGAAGGTGAAACCAGGTTATGCAGTTGGGTTAAAGGAAATCCAAGTATTTAATACACCTGTTGAAGCGCCAACAGCTGTTAATAAGACACCAGAAGTTGTTGCATATGAAGATCTTAATAATAGAAAAACATTGAGAACTGTACTGATAACAGAAGTAAAAGATGATGCTTTACCATCAGGTATCCTTACAACAAATTGGAGCAAAGTAGAAGGGCCTGGTGAAATAGCATTTGAAAGTAAGAATGTATTTGAAACCGTTGCAGACTTTACTGAAGAAGGTAAATATATCCTTGAAGTTGTAGTAAGTGATGGAGATCTTGAAACAGTTAAACGTATTGAAGTAGAAGCGATAGGAACACCTAATGAGGTGAATGTAGCATTAGAAGCTACACCATCTACGTCCTACTGTTCACCATGGGAAAGGGTATCAGCTGTTAATGATGGTAAAGATCCTCTTAACTCCACAGGGGCTGGCCAATACGGTAACTGGGCTGTAAGTGGTGCATCTCAATGGGTACAATATACATGGGCAGAGCCTGTAGTGATAAGTAAAACAGAAATGTTCTGGTTCTATGATGGTGGAGGAATCTTACTTCCTAAAGCTTATGTCTATGAATACAAAGATATGGAAACAGGTGAGTGGAAACCAGTACCTCATGCAGAAGGGTATAGTATTTCAAGAGGTAAATACAATACAACAACTTTTGAACCTGTAGTAACCAATGCAATGCGCGTTGTAATCTATAAACCAGATACAGCTTGGACTGGAATTTCTGAATGGAGAGTATTTGCAACACCTGTTGAAAAAATGCCTTCATTTAAAGTGACAACTTTAGTAGGTGAACAACCTAAACTTCCAGAAACAGTTGAGATGACCTTAGGGAATGGACTTAAACATACAGCAAAAGTAACATGGCCAGAAATAAGTGAAGATAAATTATCTAAAGATGGTAGCTTTAATATTAAAGGTAGTGTACTAGGAAGCAATAAACTTGTAGATGCAACAGTCTATGTAAGAACACATAATAATGTGATGGCAAATACCATTGAGACAGTAAATATTACAGTACCAGTTGGTGGAACTTTAGAGCTTCCTCAACATGTAGAAGTACTTTATAATGACGGTTCACGAGATAATGTAAGTAATCAGGTTGTTTGGGATGCATATGATGAAGAAAAATTGATGACATCTGGAACATTTGAGGTAGCAGGAACTGTTCACTTTACCATAGCAGGTGAGGCGATCACACCACTTAAGGCAAAAGCTGTTATCACAGTTCAGGCACAGACACCAGATCCAGACCCAACACCAGATCCAGATCCAACGCCAGATCCAGACCCAACGCCAGATCCAGACCCAACGCCAGATCCAGACCCAACACCGGATCCAGATCCAACACCGGATCCAGATCCAACACCGGATCCAGATCCAACACCAGATCCAGAAGAACCTTCTATATCTCGACCAAGTAGTAAGCCAAATAAAACACAAACTTCTACAAGTAAAGTCGTTCAAAGTGTAGGGCGACATTATACTGTAACCCTTAATGAGAAGTCTGTTGAACAGCTTAAAGGTGAAAATATAGGTAGTCTAATTCAATTAGAATTAGTAGAGATGGAAGAAGGCTTTAAGCTTCAACTTAAGAAAGATGGCCGTATGGTTTATTCCTTTGCAAAATCTATTATTGTAGAAATTAAAGCAAATGATGTGAATATAGATTTAGCAAATAGTGTGTGTGTTCAAGAGAATAGGACTATTGCCTTAAGTCTTTATAATCCATCTACTCAAACAATGAAGGTTGTGCTTAAAGATCTTCAACCTATCGTATTTAAAGAAAAGGTAGATTTTGTATTTACAGATTTAGAGACATTAGACGAAAAAGAGGCAATTGATGAGTTAGCTGCTAGAGGTGTTGTTACAGGTTTAACAATAACAACCTTTGCACCAGCAAATCATGTAACAAGAGAGCAGTTCTTGACGATGCTTCATAGAATCTTCCAGTTTGATATAACAGGCAAAACAGTCAACTTTACAGATGTAAGCGAGGAACATTGGGCTTATGAAGCCATTGTAGCAGCTAAAGCTCAAGGGATTATCAATGGAAAGTCACAAACACAATTTGGTTTAGGTGATACCATTACAAAACAAGAAATGGCTGTTATGGTCTATAATACATTAGTATGTTTTGATCAGACCCTATTTGATGAAAAACAAGTAGAAGCTTATCAAGATGAAACAGCTATTGCAGATTATGCAAAAGAAGCTGTGCAGAAATTAAAAGGACTTGGTATTTTAGAAGGAGATTGCTTTAATCCTACTCAAGTCGTAACAAGGGCAGAAGCTTGTAGTATACTTTACAAGATGATAGAACAACTTAAATAATTACTTTAAACTGTTGCATCTCTAAGAATAGGGATGCAACAGTTTTTATTTGGTATAGGGGTAGATGGTCTTAGAAAGACAGTAATGTTGCATAATGTTAAATAAAAATCAAATATCTATTTTGTGAAAAATATTATAAAATAATTGAAAAATTACAAATCTAAGGCTACAATAAATAAAGTAGGGGGAAACGGACTTGAAGAGAAAAACTATAAAAAAATCTTATGTAAAAGCGTATCATAACTGGAAGATACAAACTAAGATGTTTTTTGCTTTTGTTATTGGAGTAGTGATTCCAATCTGGGGGATTATAAGTATTTCGTACAATATCAACGCCAATAATATGACACGGCAGATTAATGAATTAGCTGTACAAAATTTAAGGCAGATGGCGGAACGTGTCAAACTTACTCTAGATACTTATAATACTATACTCCTTCAGATTAATGCAGATGATGAAGTTATTGAGTATATTGGGCGTTACAACAGTAATGAACCTAATAGTAAAGCTGTAGCCTATAACTATATTAACAATAGGCTTAAGCAGTATAATCATTCAGATTTAGGAATGAGAAGTATAAGTATTATCTCTAATGAGGGCGGGCCTGTTATTTATGACTATCAGACAGGTTCTGCTGTCAGCAATGTATGGAGAGGCTTAAATATTTATGAACAAGCCCCTTATTTAAATGCGAAAGATAAGGTAGGGATTATTTTAACCCCAACCGAGAAGTATGATGATAATGGTAAACCAGTCTATTTATTTCATCTTTCTAAACAGATCTTTGACCTTAATGATTTAAACAAAGGTGCCATTGGGACGGCTATTATTAGTATTGATTCAAGTATTCTCAATACCATTTGTAGTGAAGGTGAAAGGGGAGCGGGCGAAGTCAGCCATCGTATTCATTTTATTGTAGATCCCACAGGGCGAGTGGTCTCCTACCCTAACTTAGATTTTAATGGTTATCAGATGGATGCTGAAAAGGATATTGAAGCACTGGTACAATCTAGTGGCTATTTTGAAAAACAGGATATGGTTGTGAATGCTTATGTAGATCAAACAACAGGTTGGACCTACTATAATGTCTACGACAAAGATTATGTTTTAAAAGATGTAAAAAGATCTCAAAGTATATATGTAATTATGGGATTTATAGGATTATTATTTGCAGGCGGGTTAATTACAATTGCTGTTAAACAGATTGATAAGTCTATTAAAAATGTAGTGAAGGGTATGGAACAAGTTCAAGAAGGCAATTTAGAAGTTGTTGTACCTGTAGAGAGTGAGGATGAAATTGGTCATATTGCTCAAACCTTTAATATTATGACCACAAAAGTTAAGGACTTGATAGAAGCGGTGAAAATAGCTACAGATAAACAAAAGAATGCTGAAATCCGTGCATTAGAAGCTCAAATTAATCCCCATTTTTTATATAATACCTTAGACTCGATTAACTGGATGGCCATTGAAAAAGATGAATATGAAATCAGTACGATGATCAGAAATCTAGGGGTTATTTTACGCTATAGTGTGAATAAAAGTAATCAGATGGTGACCATTGAAGGTGTTGTAGATTGGTTAGAGAAATATTTAAGCTTACAAAAAATGCGTTTTAATAATGTTTTTGAATGGGTGCTCAACATAGAAGAAGAAACAAAACAAGTGAAGATTCATAAATTATTGCTCCAACCTTTTGTGGAAAATACTATTATCCATGGGTTTAAAGGCATAGAACAAGGGGGCGTACTACATATTGATATTTTAATGAGTAAGACGCGCAAAACCATCCAAATCATTATAGAAGATAATGGACATGGCATGTCCAAGGAGCAAGTGGACTTATATAACAATATTGAAGAAATGATTAAAGATAAACAAGAAGGTATAGGGGTACAAAATGCTTTTTCAAGAATGTATATGTATTATGGCAATAAGGCAAGTTGGAATGTAAAGAGTATACCAGATATGGGTACAGTCATTGTATTAGAACTTCCTTTTGAAGAGGTGTAGAGATGCGGATACTGATAGTAGAAGATGAAGTGAAAATAAGAGAAGGTATAGCAAGGTTAATCAGTCATAAAACCAAACATACAGTTATAGGGGAAGCAAAAAATGGAAAAGAGGGCATAGAACTTAGTTTAAGATATAAGCCAGATTTAATCATGACAGATATACGTATGCCTGTTATGGATGGACTAGAGATGTTGACCCAATTAAAAGAGGAAAAAGTACCGAGCCGAGCTGTTATTTTAACTGGGTATTCCGAATTTGACTATGCCAAAAAGGCTATCAGTTTAGGTGTAAAGGATTATTTATTAAAACCTATTGGGCCGGAAGAAGTGATAAATCTTTTAAATCGTATGGAAGGGGAGATTGAAAAAGAAAATAAAATGCTACAAGGATCGTGTGAAAGTATTATTCGTGACATTATCCTTGGAAGTAGCGAAGATGAAGCAGAAAGTTATCACAAGCTCAAACATTTAATGGCATTAAAAGAGGACTGGCACTATAGACTATATGTAGGATATACGGGAAGTGCACCTGTAGCCTATAAAAATCACTTTAAGGAATGGATGCCCTCTATTATAGGGCGTTATCCTGAATGTCAATGCTATACCTTCTTTGTAGAAACGTTGCAGCAATTTGTTTGTTTAGTCGTAGGAGAAGAAGACTTAGAGGGATGGGAATCCTATTTTATACAGCATATGATTAAGCCTTATAGAGAACAAAAATATCAACCAGCGTGGGCGGTAGAGCAGTTTGATACCCTTGAAAAGTTAAGTGAAGTCTTCCAAAGTATTCAGTCTCTATTAAATTTGAGTTTGACCTATGGGAATGATCATCTATTAAAGCAAAATGTGCACGCACACACTACACTCAAGAAGTACAGCTATCCAATAGAAATAGAAAATAAATTTAAAGTGTCCATTTGTAAAGGTGAATTAGAGAACCTGCCTGATTTAGCAGAAATTTTTTATGATTATTTTGAGCAGCACTTAATGTCTCCTGAGGAAATTAGAAATGATTATATTAAGATGATTACTTTTATCATACATATGGTACAAGAAATAGATAAAAAGCTTTATGATCAGATTCAAAGTATGAGCTTGTTAAAACGTGTTGGAGAGGTTTATACAAGAAATGAGCTTCAACAACTCTTTATGGATTTATTAAACAGTATGCAAAATGTACACGAGAAAAAGGAGGATATTCGTAACTACACCATTTTAAAAGTCATCAACTACATACGTGATCATTATAATGAAGGGATTACCCTTGAAGAAGTGGCAAGGAAAATGGAGTTGACACCAGAGTACCTAAGTACACTTTTTAATAGGGAAATGAATATTAATTTTTCTAATTTTCTAAAGCAGTTTCGTATCAGTCATGCAAAGCGTTTATTAAAAGGAACAGATTTAAAAATCTATGAAATAGCAGAAGCTGTAGGGTACAGTGATGCTAAATACTTTATGCGTGTTTTCAAAGAAGTACAAGGGATTTCACCTAAGGAGTTTCGACAAAAGCAATAAGGGGGAAGAATATGTTTAAGCAGACAAGGAAGATCATGAAAATGAGTTTGTTTTTATCCATATTTTTAGTAGGATGTACCACAGCCAAAGACATTGAAGTTGTTACACCAGAGCCTCAAAGAGAGAAGCTTGTATTATGGTCTTATTATGAAACACAAGCACAAAAAGAGAGTTTAGATTTATTAATCGAAGAATTTAATACAATACAAGAAGACTACCTACTCAGCTGGGTGTATGTGCCTATGACCGATTTCAGCAAAAGGTTAGCCATGGGCGTAACAGAAAATGAATTGCCCGATTTGGTGATTATCGATAATCCAGATATGCCAGCTTATATTCAACTGGGGATTTTTGAAGAACTGAATGATTACTTTGAAGCAGAAGATATTACAAGCACGTATTATGAAAATGTATGGCAGTCTGTAGAACATGAGGGTAAATATTATGGATTACCTTTTTGTTGTAATAACTTAGCACTTATTTATAATAAAGAGGCCTTTGAGGCAGAGGGACTGACACCACCAAGTACGTGGGAGGAATTTATAGCATGTGCAGAAGCATTAACTACTCAAGACCGCTATGGATTTGCTATGTCAGCTATAGCAGGTGAACAGTCCCTGTTTCAAATATTACCTTGGATTTTGTCTACAGGAGAAGATATTGAAGCATTAGGAGGAGAAAAAACAAAAGAGGCTTTTGAACTAATTCACGCATTAGTAGAACAAGCCTATATGGATATTAACTGTATTAATTGGTCTCAAAATGATGTGGCAAGAAAGTTTATAGAAGGTCAAGCTGCTATGATGGAAAATGGACCTTGGGTCTTACCTATGCTTGAAGAAGCTAATGTAGAGTATGGTATTGTACGCCTACCCATTCAAGAAGTGAGCTTAATGCTGACAGGTGGAGAAAACTTATGTATTTTAAAAGAAAAAAACGTGGAAGGTGCACTGACCTTTTTAGACTACTATAGACGTCCAGAAGTCATGCAACGTGTATCCCAAAAGGCCAGTGTATTGCCTCCAAGTAAAGAAGAAGCAAAAGCATTCGCTGATAAGAATGAGATGTATCAAGTCTTTGTTGAGCAGATGGATGACTGTATTTCTAGAACATCCTTTAGCAATTGGAAAGGGATTTCAGGCAAGCTTTCAGAAAGTATTTATGGCCTATTTACTGGCGAAATGACCGTAGATGCTGCAGCTTTGCACTTACAATAAATTCATATGAATATATTCCACCTATCTTAAATATTTAGAGTTTAAGCTAAAAATAATCCCCCTTATAATAAACTTATCAAAGCAAGAGAGATAAATTTATTACAAGGGGGATTTTTTTATGAAGATGAAGAAAGCAATAGCCTTTTTGATTACCACATTACTCATAAGTAGCATGGGGGTAGGATGCTCACAGCAAACCGCTTCAAGTGGCACTTCAGACAATCAAACATCAACAACGACACAAACCAATACAGAATCAGCTAAAACACCTAAAGAAACAACTAAGGAAAAGAAAGAAGTTGTGATCTGGGACTACTTTGAAACAGATGCACAAAAAGCCATGATGCAAACATTAATTGATGGTTTTAATAGTTCTCAAGACGCATTTACAGCTTCTCATGTGTATGTTCCTTTTGCAGACTATGAAAAACAATTAACATTAGGGATTGCATCAGGTGAGTTACCTGACATTGTTATCTTAGATGGTTGTGGTATGGCATCCTTCATTTCTCTTGGATTATTTGCAGATATTACAGATGAGGCTTCTGATATTAAGTGGGATGAATATATTCAAGGGCCATTAGAATCTACAATGATGGATGGCAAACATTATGGTATTCCATTTGCAACAAACTGTACAGCTCTTTTCTATAACAAAGATATGTTTGATGAAGCAGGTCTTAGTTATCCAGATGAAAACACCACATGGGATGAGTTTAAGGGCATGGCAAAAACCCTTACTAAAAATGGTGTTTTCGGATTTGGTAATGCAGGGACCAACACAGATGAAGGAACCTTCCAATGCTTACAATGGCTTTATACAGCAGGTGGAAGCTATACAGATATTGAATCAGGTGTAGATGCTTACAAACTTATGCAAGAGATGATCAGTGATGGATCATGGACAAAAGAATGTGTAAACTGGACACAATCTGATGTAAATAACAACTTTATGGCAGGCAACTTAGCAATGCAACAAAATGGACCATGGCAAATACCAGGTATTGAAGCTAATGCACCAGACTTAAACTATGGTGTAACTGTATTACCTAAAAAAGATGCATCATCAGGTCAAGCAACATCTATCTTAGGTGGAGAAAACATGGGTGTTGTAAATAAAGACGATGTAGGTGGAGCAGTAGCCTTCTTAGAATATTATGATCAAACCAATGTGATGGTAGAAGCGATGAAACAATATGGTTCATTCCCTCCAAAAACAGAAGCAGCAAAAGATGGTTACTGGACTAACGATCCTGTTCAAGCAGCATTTATTACACAACTTGAAACCTCTATTCCACGTGGACCATCAGCAGTTTGGCCATCATACTCATCAGCAATCCAAAAAGGATTCCAAGAAGTGCTTACACTTAGTAAGACACCAGAACAAGCAGCTAAAGATACACAAGCAGCTGTAGATGCAGTTAAATAAATCAAATTTTTAGCTTAGAGTGCCTACAAGGGTGTCACAAAAGGTGGGTAGACCAAATTTTGTGATGCCCTTATTGAATTTAGAGGGGAGGGGCTTTTCATGAAAAATAAAATAAAATTAAGTAACGGAGCACTACTTGGTATTGCTTTTACATTACCAGCACTTTTATATATGCTCTTTTTTATTGGTGTTCCTATGATACAAAATATTGTTTTAAGTTTTAAAAATGTTAATGTGTATACATTTGCAAAGCCAGATGAGCAGATATTTGTAGGACTTGCAAATTATAGAGAGCTCTTTACAGGAGCCAATTCCATATTACTAAAAGCAATCATCAATACATTAATCTTTACTGTTGCATCAATATTCTTCCAATTCATTATTGGGTTTGGACTTGCATTACTTTTTAATAAGAAGTTTCCAGGATGTTCATTCTTTAGAGGCGTAACCATGATTTCATGGCTTTTACCTGTAACCGTTGTAGGTTTACTTTTTAAATTTATGTTTGCAGTAAGTGGTGGTATTGTGAACCAGTTTTTAATGCAACTTCATTTAATAGAACAACCTATTGAGTGGCTTTTGCAAGGGACACCAGCTATGGTTGCTATTGTTATTGCAAATATTTGGATTGGTATTCCGTTCAATATGATGCTCATATTAACCGGTCTTACAACGATTCCAAATGAAATCTATGAAAGCTCTAGCTTAGATGGTGCAAATAAGTGGCAAACATTGACCCATATTACCATTCCTATGATCAAACCTGCGATCATGTCTGTACTTACTTTAGGGTTTGTTTATACCTTTAAAGTTTTTGACTTAGTGTGGGTTATGACAAAAGGTGGCCCTGTTAATGCAACAGAACTTGTTTCTACCTATGCGTACCGCTTATCTTTTGAAGAGTTCCAATTCAGCAAAGGTGCAGCAGCTTCTAATATACTATTTTTAATCTTGCTTTGCGTAGGGTTCTTCTATATTAAAGCAATTGATGATGATGAGGTGATGTAAGATGAAAAAAATGACAAACGAAAATAAACAAAAGCTCATGCTTTTCCTTATTGGTGGACTCATCTTCCTTGTTTTAATCTTCCCATTGTATTGGATGATCGTAACAGCCCTTAAAACACAAGTGGAGATTTTCCAGATACCTACACCATTATGGCCAGAAAATCTAACTTTTGAAGCATTTCAGAAGCAATTATCCTCTTCTAGTGATACACTACAAGGTTTTAAAAATAGTTTAATCATTGCATCAGGTGCAACCGTTATTTCTACAGTCCTTTCTATTCCAGCAGCTTATGGATTGGCACGTTTTAAATTTAAGGGGAAGAAAATCATTATTTTACTCTTCCTTATTACACAAATGCTACCATCCACTTTAGTTTTAACTTCTTTATATATCAATTTCTCAAATATGAAGCTTCTTAATAATTATTTAGCACCTATTTTAGCAGATGCAACGATCGGTATTCCTTTCTCTGTTATCATCTTACGTACGTACTTTATCTCTATTCCAAAAGAATTAGATGAAGCCGCAAAGATTGATGGCTGTGGACATCTATCAGCTTTTGTAAAAGTGATGCTACCTATTGCCAAACCAGGTGTTGTAGTAGCTGCAGTTTTCTCCTTTGTATACGCTTGGGGTGACTTAATCTATGGTATTACTTTTATGACCAACCCCAAAATGAGACCAATTACGTCAAGTATCTATAATTATGTACAACAATATCAAACCTTATGGAATTCAACAATGGCCTTCGGGATCATTGCCATATTCCCAATCATCTTAATCTTTATCTTTATGCAGAAATATATTGTAAGTGGATTAACAAATGGAGCCGTAAAGGCATAAAGGAGTTTCGTGATGCAACCAAAATCTATACCTTTAGAACAAATAAACATTCAAGACCTCTTTTGGTCTAAACATATTGATTTAGTAAAAAATGTCATCATCCCTTACCAATGGGAGGCGATGAATGATCTTATTGAAGATGCAGAATCTAGCCATTGTATTGAAAACTTTAAAATTGCTGCGAAAGAAGCAGAAGGTGCGTTTTATGGCGCTGTCTTCCAAGATACAGATGTAGCAAAATGGTTAGAAGCAGTAGGCTTTTCACTTGCTACTCATAAAGATGAAGCCCTTGAAAAAATGGCAGATCGAGTCATTGAAACCATTGGAAAAGCACAATGTGAAGATGGGTATTTAAATACCTACTTCACATTGAAGGCTCCAGAAGATAGATGGACAGACTTGTGTGAGGGACATGAATTGTATACTGCAGGGCATATGATGGAGGCAGCTGTAGCCTATTACAAAGGGACAGGTAAAAAACGCTTCTTAGAAATCGTTATGAAATTTGCAGATTTAATTTGTGAGACCTTTGGAAGTGAAGCAGGCAAAATCCATGGCTATCCAGGACATCAAGAAGTTGAAATAGGTTTGATTAAGCTTTATGAAGTGACTGGAAATCAACGTTATTTAGAGATGGCCAAATACTTCATTGATACAAGAGGCGTAGGCGAAAACTATTTCTTAAAAGAGATGGCACGACCTGGTTATCAATATATTTTCCCAGAATTTAAAGACTATGATCCACGTTACTCACAGTCTCACTTACCTGTTAGAGAGCAAGAAACAGCTGAAGGGCATGCAGTACGAGCGGTTTATATGTACTGTGCCATGGCGGATCTTGCAAAGTATTGCAAAGATGAATCTCTTTATAAGGCGTGTATGAAGCTTTGGGATAACATTGTCACAAAACGTATGTATATAACAGGCGGTATAGGATCTTCTGGCATTTTGGAACGTTTCACAACAGACTATGATCTACCTAATGAATACAATTACTCAGAAAGCTGTGCTTCTATTGGGCTTGCCCTTTTTGGATTGCGTATGGCACAAATGACCAAAGATGCAACTTTCATAGATGTGGTAGAACGTGCCCTTTATAATACTGTTCTAGCAGGTATTGCACTAGATGGTAAGAGCTTCTTCTATGTGAATCCTCTTGAAGTGTGGCCAGAGGCATGTATCCATCGTACTTCTAAAGAGCATGTTAAGCCCATTAGACAGAAATGGTTTGGTGTAGCTTGTTGCCCACCTAATATCGCAAGAACATTGGCATCACTTGGGCAATACATTTATACAGTAGAAGAACGTACGTTATTTGTACAACTTTTCATCTCAAATGATACTTGCATACCATTGGAAAATGAAAATATACAGGTACAGTTAACCACCTGTTTCCCACAAAATAATAGCTATACACTTCATATTGCTAAGCCTAATGCACCTATAAAGGTAGCCCTCCGTGTACCGGATTATGCTGAAACTTATAAGGTAATGGTAAATGGTGAGGAAGCTCCGTATGCAGTAGAAAAAGGCTATGCTTATATTCTGATTGATGCAGAAAGTGAGATCAACGTATCCTTCTTAGCACCAGCAAGATGGATTTATGCAAATCCTAGTGTACGTGCAGATGTAGGGAAAGTAGCCTTACAAAGGGGACCACTTGTTTATTGTTTAGAAGAAAAAGATAACGGCGACAACTTATCAAGTCTGTATGTAGATACAACAAAAGCAATCGAAGAAATGCCTTCAGCAAACTGGAAGGGGATTGTAGAACTAAAAGTATCAGGCAAACGTGTAGAAACAGAGAGTTGGGATAAGGCTAAACTCTATAGTACCCATAAGCCTAAAATGGTGGATACAACCCTCCAGGCGATACCTTATCCTTACTGGAATAATAGAGGCGTAGGGGAAATGCTTGTATGGATGAAAACATTTAATTGAAGATAGAAACCATGTAAAAAGAAAGCCTCTCGGAGATTAAGATTCATTCGAGAGGTCTTTTTATAAGATCAAGCGTTGCTAAGGTCTAACGTTTTTACGTTATTAAGGAATGAGGATGGGTACATTAATAAGAAAGAGGGATAGATATGAGTAGATGGAGTGAGAATAATGGGCGTCTTATTTTTAAGTATGATGCAGAAACCCTATGGATTGAGGGATGGGGAACGAATGGATTGCGTGTAAGGGCAACCAAAATGTATCAAATGCCAGAAGAGGATTGGGCATTGTTGTCTAACCCTAGCCCATGTTGTACAGTCATTCACATAAGCAGTGAAGGTGCAAGTATTCAAAATGGTAAGCTCATTGCTAAACTGACAGCTATGGGGAAACTCACCTTTTACAATATAGAGGGCAAAGTCTTACTTGATGAGTATGTGAGAAATCGTATGGACATTCAAGCCACTTATTGTAGTGCACTAGAAATTGAAGGACGAGAATTTAAGCCACTATGTGGAGGGGATTATGCCTTAACCATGCGTTTTGAATCTAATCCAATAGAGAAAGTCTATGGGATGGGCCAATATCAACAACCTTATCTTGATTTGAAAGGAAGCGACTTAGAACTTGCCCATCGTAATTCACAAGCCAGTGTGCCTTTTATGATTTCTTCTTTAGGATATGGATTGCTATGGAACAACCCTGCAGTAGGACGTGTAACCTTTGGTAAGAATGTGACATCTTGGTATGCAACGTCTACTAAAGTGTTAGATTACTGGATTACGGCAGGGGATACACCTGCTGAAATCGAAGAAGCTTATGCAAAAGTAACAGGTACTGTACCCATGATGCCTGAGTATGCTATGGGATTTTGGCAATGTAAATTACGTTACCAAAATCAAGAAGAACTCCTTAAAGTAGCAAGGGAATATAAGAAAAGAGGCTTGCCCATCTCAGTGATCGTCGTAGACTTTTTCCACTGGCCCTTACAAGGAGAGTGGAAATTTGATAAGACCTATTGGCCAGATCCAGAGGGCATGATCGAAGAACTTAAAACCCTAGGCATTGAGCTTATGGTATCTATTTGGCCGACTGTAGACTATAGAAGTGAGAACTTCCAAGAAATGAAAGAGAAGGGCTATCTTATTCGTACGGAACGGGGCTTTAGAATGAGTATGGATTATATGGGCAATACCGTTCATTATGATGCCACGAATCCAGGTGCTAGAGCCTATCTATGGGATAAAGCCAAGCAAAATTATTATGATAAAGGGATTAAAATATTCTGGTTAGATGAGGCAGAGCCAGAATATAGTGTCTATGATTTTGATAACTATCGTTATCATTTAGGGGCAAATGTACAAGTGGGCAACATCTATCCAGTCATGTATGCCAAAACATTTTTTGATGGGATGCAAGAAGCAAGGCAAGAAAACATTATTAATTTATTACGTTGTGCATGGGCAGGATCACAAAGATATGGAGCATTGGTTTGGTCTGGAGATATCCACTCAAGCTTTGAAAGCCTTCGTAATCAGTTAGCTGCTGGATTGAATATGGGTATTGCAGGCATTCCTTGGTGGACAACGGATATAGGCGGATTCCATGGAGGTCATATAGAAGATCCACATTTTAGAGAGCTACTTATAAGATGGTTTGAATATGGGACATTTTGCCCGGTTATGAGGCTCCATGGAGACCGTGAACCACACAAATCTCAACAAGGCACAACAGGAGGAGCAGCATGCCTATCAGGTGCAGATAATGAAGTATGGAGCTTTGGTGAAGAGGCTTATACAATTTGTAAACAATATCTCGAGCTGAGAGAGCAGTTAAAACCTTATATCACACAATTGATGCAAGCAGCTCATGAAAAGGGAACACCTGTCATGAGACCACTCTTCTATGATTTTCCTAAGGATGATGTGGCGTGGGAAATAGAAAATCAATATATGTTTGGCCCAGATGTACTTGTTGCACCTATTTTATATGAAGGTGTAAGAGAAAGGATGATCTATTTGCCAAAAGGATCCACATGGACCCATCTATGGACAAAAGAGAAGTTTTTAGGTGGGCAAACTTTGCAAGTTCAGGCACCTCTTGAGCAAATTCCTGTATTTATTAGAGATGAAATGCAGATATTTTAGGTAGGCTTTATACATCAATGAATAGAGAGATAAAATAAGTAAAAAAAGAGTAAAAGAGTGACAGATTAAATAGAGACTGCCACTCTTTTTTTTGAAAAAAATTATAAAAAATAAAAGTATAGTATTACTAAATTTTAAAAACATTATTGTTGTCATGTTAGAAAAATTAAAAAGATAAAAATAAAAAATAAAATAACAGTATTACTAAATTTTATACTTAAAATAATAAATTTTATTGATATAAACCTTGTAAACACAACGTTAATATGAAGTGCTATAAAAATGGATATTATGATACTCTTACTAAATTTTTAATCAGTTTATAATAAAGTTAAACCAAAGTTTATATTGACGAATAAATGTAAACTTTGTATAATTCGAAAAGTAAGTTTAACAACTGTAAACAAAAAGTTTATTTTTATAAAGGGTAAAATTTGTGAAAAGGAAAGAGCGAAATGAACAAACTTTTACAATCCAAAATGCCTATTTTTGAGGCACTAGAACAGTACAAAGCAAGTCGTACAGTCCCTTTTGATGTGCCAGGTCACAAAAGGGGGCAAGGAAATAAAGAACTCACTGATTTTCTAGGTGAAAAATGTATGAGTGTAGACGTAAATTCTATGAAGCCACTTGATAATTTGTGCCATCCTGTTTCGGTCATTAAAGAAGCAGAGGCATTAGCAGCAGATGCATTTGGTGCAAAGCATGCCTTTTTGATGGTAGGTGGTACAACTTCAGCTGTGCAGGCGATGGTAATGAGTGCTTGTAAAAAAGGTGAGAAAATTATTATGCCACGTAATGTACACCGTAGTGCCATTAATGCACTGGTTGTATGTGGTGCAGTGCCTGTCTATGTCAATCCTGGTGTGAATGAAGCATTAGGAATACCTCTTGGGATGTCCTATGAAGATGTGGAACGTGCGATTATAGAAAATCCAGATGCGAAAGCAGTTTTAGTCAATAATCCGACTTACTATGGGGTTTGTTCACCTCTTAAAAAAATTGTGGATTTAGCCCATCAACATGGTCTATTAGTCTTAGTCGATGAAGCCCACGGCACACACTTTTATTTCCATGATGATCTACCTATCTCAGCAATGGAAGCAGGCGCAGATTTAGCAGCTGTCAGTATGCATAAAACAGGCGGGTCACTTACACAAAGCTCCTTCTTGCTTGTTCAAAATGATGTCAATCCAGGTTATGTAAGACAAATTATTAACTTGACCCAAACAACCAGTGGTTCTTACCTATTGATGGCATCTTTAGATATTTCACGTAAGAATCTAGCTATAAATGGCAAAGAAATCTTTGATCGTGTCATAGAGCTTGCCCAATATGCTAGAAGTGAAATCAATGAGATGGGTGGCTACTATGCGTTTGGTAAAGAGATTATAGATGGTAATGCCTGTTATGACTTTGATGTAACCAAACTCTCTATTCACACTCGTGACATTGGGCTTGCGGGAATTGAAGTTTATGACATGCTTAGAGATGAATATGATATTCAAATAGAGTTTGGTGATATCGGTAATATTTTAGCGATTTTATCAGTAGGTGATAAAGATTTAGCAATTGAAAGACTAATCGCTGCTTTAGCAGAAATCAAAAGACTTTATGCTAAAGATAAATCAGGTATGCTGAACCATGAATATGTAGACCCTCATGTAGCAATGACACCTGCAGATGCTTTTTATGCAGATAAAGAACAGGTTCCACTTCGATTAAGTGAAGGTAAAATCTGTAGTGAATTTGTGATGTGTTATCCACCAGGCATACCTATTTTAGCACCAGGGGAGTATATTACACCTGAAATTATAGATTACATTCAATATGCTAAGGCAAAAGGGTGCTTTATGACAGGTACTGAAGATCCTCAAATTGAAAAGATTAATATCGTGCAAGGTAATCCCTATTAAATGTGATAGATAAGATGGGATGAAGAACAAATAATGGGTATTTTATATAGAGATAATGAAAGGGGTGAAGCCAATGGAATTATGGTACAAGGAAGAACACAGTCCCAATGTGAAGTTTTCTATTAAAGTAGATAAGCATTTGTATTCTCATACAAGTAGGTTTCAAAGGATTGATATTATGGAATCCAATGAATTTGGTAGATTCCTCACCTTAGATAGCAGTATGATGCTTACTGAAAAGGATGAATTTATTTACCATGAGATGATGGTACATGTGGCGATGGCCATACACCCTAATGTGAAACGTGTTCTTGTTATAGGTGGTGGAGATGGTGGTGTAGTGCGCGAACTTACTAAATATCCATCCATTGATGAAATTGACCTTGTAGAAATCGATGAGATGGTTGTAGAAGCTTGTAAAGCATGGCTTCCTCAAACAGCTTGTAAGTTAGAAGATGCACGTGTACAAATTTATTATGTGGATGGGCTTCGCTTTATTCGTGCCAAAGAAAATCACTATGACTTAATTATTGTAGATTCTACAGATCCATTTGGACCTGGTGAAGGACTTTATACAAAAGCCTTTTATGGCAATTGCTTTAAAGCTTTAACAGACAAGGGGATTTTAATTAATCAACATGAAAGTCCTTATTATAGTGAACATGCTGCATCACTAAAGAGAGCTTATGCATCTTTAGAAGGATGTTTTCCAATCACTCAGTTTTATCAAGCGCATATTCCAACCTATCCAACAGGCTACTGGCTCTTTGGATTTGCTTCTAAAGCTTATCATCCAATAGAAGACTTAGATGAAGAAAAGTGGAATCAGCTAGGGATTGAAACAGATTATTACAATACAACTTTACATAGAGGGGCTTTTGCCCTACCCAATTACATTCAAAAATTACTTAAATAGGCTATTTATCTTACTTTAAATAGATCAAAAAATATGTAGACTCTAGGAGGAGATGAAAAATGGGAAAAGCATTAATTATTGGAGCTGGTGGTGTAGCTAGCGTAGTGGTTCACAAATGTTGCCAAAATCATGAGGTATTTGAAGAAATTTGTATTGCCAGTCGTACAAAATCAAAATGTGATGCCTTAAAAGAAAAGTTAGACGGAGGCAAAACAATCATACATACAGCACAGGTTGATGCGGATAACACACAAGAGGTTATTGATTTAATTGAAAGTTTCAAACCAGACCTTGTCATTAACGTAGCCCTACCTTATCAAGATTTAACAATCATGGATGCTTGTCTTGCAACAGGTGTAGATTACTTAGATACAGCAAACTACGAACCAAAAGATACAGCTAAATTTGAATACAAATGGCAATGGGAATACAAAGAGCGTTTTGAACAAGCAGGGATTACTGCTGTTCTTGGTTGTGGATTTGACCCTGGTGTAACAGGTGTATTTAGTGCCTATGCACAAAAACATTACTTTGATGAAATCCATTACTTAGATATTTTAGATGCTAATGCTGGTGATCATGGTTATCCATTTGCGACAAACTTCAATCCAGAAATCAATATTCGTGAAATCACTGCAAAAGGCAGCTATATTGAAAATGGCAATTGGGTAGAAACAGAACCTCTTGAAATTAAGAAAGTATACGAGTTCCCAGAAATCGGTGAAAAAGATATGTATCTTTTACATCATGAAGAATTAGAATCATTAGCCCTTAACTTAAATGGTATTAAACGTATTCGTTTCTTCATGACCTTCTCACAAAAATATATTACACACCTTAACGTACTTGAAAACGTTGGGATGACATCTATTGAACCTATTGAATACAATGGTCAACAAATCCAACCGCTTCAATTCTTAAAAGCAGTATTACCAGATCCAGCATCACTTGGTCCAAGAACAAAAGGTAAAACAAACATTGGTTGTATTATGCAAGGGGTAAAAGACGGCGAACCACGTAACTACTACGTATACAACGTATGTGATCACGAAGAATGTTATAAAGAAGTTGGCTCACAAGCGATTTCTTATACAACAGGTGTACCAGCTATGATTGGTGCCATGATGGTACTTACAGGTAAATGGAAAAAACCAGGAGTATTTAACGTAGAAGAGTTCGATCCAGATCCATTCATGGATGCACTTAACAAATGGGGCTTACCATGGCAAGAAACATTTAATCCAACTTTAGTAGATTAAGAGGTACACAATGAAAAAGTACTATGAGGGGGTATCTACCCCATGTTATATAGTAGATGAACGTTTACTTACCAAAAACTTAGAATTGCTTCAATCCATTGAAAAGCGTACAGGATGTGAAATTCTTCTTGCTCAAAAAGGTTTTTCAATGTATGCAACCTTTCCTCTTATAGGTCAGTATTTATCAGGGGTCACTTCAAGCTCACTCTTCGAAGCTAGACTTGGCTACGAAGAGATGGGGAAAGAAGTCCATGTTTATGCTCCAGCCTATAGAGAAAATGAATTTGAAGAGATTATGAGTTACTCCGATCATATCGTTTTTAATTCTTTTAATCAATGGAAAAAATATAAGCCACAAGTAGAAGCATACTGCGCATCGCATAACAAAAAAATCTCTTGTGGACTTCGTATTAACCCAGAGTATTCAGAGATTGAAACCGATCTTTACAATCCATGTTTTACAAATTCCAGACTTGGTACAACACTTGAACAGTTTGAACAAGGATTAGAAGCCTTAGGTACACTAGAGGGCATAGATGGACTTCACTTCCATGCCATGTGTGAGCAAAACTCAGATACCCTTGAACGTATCTTAGATGCAGTAGAAGAGAAGTTTGGAGCATACCTTGGCGAAATGAAATGGATCAATTTTGGTGGTGGACATCATATTACAAGACCAGACTATGATGTAGAGAAACTGATTACATGTATTGATCGCATACAAGATAAATATAAAGTTAAAGTTTATCTAGAACCAGGTGAAGCAGTGGCTTTAAATACAGGGTATTTAGTTTCAACTGTTTTAGAAACTTTACAAAATGGAATGGATCTAGCTATTCTAGATACATCAGCTGCATGCCATATGCCAGATGTATTAGAGATGCCTTATCGCCCACAGATTATAGGGGCAGGACTACCAGGAGAATACCCTTATACTTATCGACTGGGGAGTGCTACTTGCCTTGCTGGAGACGTAATAGGAGACTATTCTTTCCCTGAGCCATTGCAAGTAGGTGACCAGCTTGTTTTCACAGATATGGGTCATTATACAATGGTAAAGAACAATACTTTTAATGGGATTAACTTACCGGATATACTCCTTTATAAGGAAGAAACAGGTTTAGTACAAGTAAAATCTTTTGGTTATGAAGACTTTAAATCAAGACTGTAATATTGTAAGTAATGATAATACTATTATGATAAAATTGTAAAAATAGAGCTATGATGATAAAAAATATGACTTATTTTGAAGAAAAAGTTGACATATTGACTAAAAAGATAGTATACTACAACTACAAAATAACATAAGTTAATAAGTTTAAAGTGTGTTACAGATAAGCTGGCATAAACTTTTCTCTCTATAACAGTTATAAAACTTAAGTTTTATGATTTTTACAGGAGAAAGTTTATGCTTTTTTTGTTGTTTAAATAACTGAATAACTTAGTAACTTAGTAACTTCAATTGAATAAAGGAGAGAAAACATGTTTAGTAAATTATTTGGCGTTTTACAACGTGTAGGAAAAGCCTTCATGCTTCCTATTGCTTTATTGCCAGCAGCCGGTATTTTATTAGGTGTAGGTGGAGCGTTTTTAAACTTAACAACACTTCAAAACCCACCAGCTATCTATGAAGGTTTAATCCAATTTGTAAGTATCCCATGGGTTACGGCACTTTTAACAATCATGAAAAACGTAGGGGATATTGTATTTGCAAATTTACCTTTACTCTTTGCAATCGGGATTGCAGTAGGTCTTGCTAAGGCAGACAAAGGTACAGCAGCTCTTGCTTCTGGTATCGGTTTCATTGTTATGCATCAAACTATTTCTACTGTTTTAGCATTAGGTATTACACCACTTGGTGTAATTACACCAGATAATATTCCAGCACAATATGCTACATATGTAACAACAACACTTGGTATCTTTACATTAAATATTTCAGTATTTGGTGGGATAGTCGCCGGGGTAACAGCAGCACTCTTACATAATAAATATCATAAGATTCAATTACCACAAGTACTCGGTTTCTTTGGTGGTTCTAGATTCGTTCCAATTGTAACTTGTGTAACAATGTTAGCAATCGGGGTTGTTTTAGCGATGGCATGGCCAGTCCTTCAAAATGGTATTGCTGTTATTGCAGGTCTTGTAAATGAATCAGGTCCAATTGGGACATTCTTATATGGTACAATTGAACGTTCTCTTATTCCAGTAGGATTACATCACGTATTCTACACACCATTCTGGTTTACAGGTTTTGTACAATCTAATGTATTATTAGATGGTGGCGGAACAATGCTTATTGATGGTGCGAATACAGCTTACTTTGCACAACTTTCAAACATGGGTGCACTTGTTGGTGCAACACCAGATGTTATGGGTGAAGTTGTAAAAGGTAGTACACGTTTCATGGCAGGTAAATTCCCATTCATGATCTTTGGTCTTAGTGGTGCAGCACTTGCAATGTATCGTACAGCAAAACCAGAACGTAAAAAACAAGTAGCAGGTTTACTTATTTCAGCTGCTGTAACAGCTGCATTAACAGGTATTACAGAACCACTTGAATTTGCATTCTTATTCGTAGCACCAGTTCTTTATGGTGTACATGCTGTACTTGCAGGTTTAAGCTTTATGCTTATGGATATTTTCAACGTATTCATTGGTATGACATTCTCAGGCGGATTAATCGACTTTACGTTATTTGGACTTTTACCAGCAGGCGCAGGTGTTCCAACTAACTGGATTTACGTTATTATTGTTGGGGCTATTTTATTCCCAATCTATTACTTTACATTTAGCTTCTTTATTAAGAAATTTAATTTAAAAACACCAGGACGCGAAGATGATGATGCTACTACAGGTGAAGGTGACAATGGCTTAAGCTTAGCACATAATGTATTAGAAGCACTTGGCGGAAGAGAAAATATTACAAACTTAGATGCATGTATTACACGTTTACGTGTTTCTGTAAGAAGTGTAGCTGCAGTTGATAAAGACCGCATCAAAGCACTTGGAGCAAGTGGTGTTATGGAAGTAGGCGATAATATTCAAGCGATTTTTGGTGGACGTTCTGATATTATCAAAAATGATATCTTAGATATCATCGAAGGGAAAACACCTACTCCAGAAGCAACAAAAACAGTTGCAAAAGAAGAACCAAAAGCAGTAGAAAAACCAGCTTCAAATGGAAAGTTAGAAGTACTTATGCCAATTGAAGGTGAATTAGTAGCATTAGAAACTGTTCCAGACCCAGTATTTGCAGAAAAAATGATGGGTGATGGATTTGCTATTAATCCAGCAAATGGTCAAGTTTATGCACCTGTATCAGGTGAAGTTGTGAATGTATTCCCAACAAAACATGCGATTGGTATTATGAGTGATAGTGGACGCGAAGTATTAATTCACTTTGGTATTGATACAGTTACACTTAAAGGAGAAGGCTTTACAACACATGTAGAAGCAGGAACACATGTAAAAGCTGGAGATTTATTATTAACTGTTGATATTGAAGCAATACGTGATAAAGTACCATCTATCATGACACCAGTTCTCTTTACAGACTTAACACCAGAAGAAAGTGTTCAGATTAAAGCAGGAGCTGTAAAAGCAAAAGAAAGTAACCGTGTTCAAATAGGTTAATTCATATAAATAAAAAAGACTAAGTAAGGAAAATCTTACTTAGTCTTTTTTATTCTATATAACTAAAGATTTGTGTAATGAGAGAGAGTACTTGGAAGTGGGTAGAGAGTAGATCAAATTGTTCCATAGGGTCAGTTGAATGAATATAGTCACCTAAGTTCCCAATTAAAAAGAGCATGTAGGAGGCAGTAGCAATAAGCGTAGAGGTTTTAGTTTTCTGAGCTTTATTAAGCGTAGTATCATTATTTAACTGAGCAAGATTAGAACGAATTTGAGTGACTTTTTGTGAATATAAGTCTAGAGAAGATTGATTTGCATCATTTGCTTTATTATTGAGTTTATTGATATAAATAGTTTTTGCTGAATTTACGACCTGGTTTTCAATGTCTTTAAGGTCACTTATAGAAGAAGTGAGCTGCATATCTATAGTGGAAGTAGAACTAGCAAAGAGTGTTAGACTTAAAGAGCCGATACAAATTAAACAAATAAGAGAGCATAGGTAATGTTTAAAACTTATAATTTTCATAGAAACTCCTTTACAAAATCATTACATAACGACTATATTTAGTTTTTTCAAAAATACTATAAATTATGAGTCCTTTTTGCATTCTACACAAGTTAGGCGTATAATACTATTATTGGACTTACATAAAGCTCAAAAATTATACTAAAGTGAGGGAAGAGTATGCTACTTAATCTTATCATTATTATTGCAGCAGACTTGGGGTTTGAGTTTCTTTTTGAAAAACTTAATCAAAGTAAATATGAGCCGTTCGAAAAGGTACAGGCTAAAACAAGAGAGTTAGAAAGTAAGAAAGTATGGCAATATAGCAGTTTAGCTGTTGCTGTACTCGGGACAATTTATTTGTGTAATTTCTTTGCTGTAAACTTTTTTATCGTAGTCATTTTACTAGGATTTATTTTAGCATTGATTAATACCATTTTTGAATCGACTTTTTATGATCACAGACGTAATACATTAAGATAGTATTTATGAATTAAGAGAGCAGTCGTTACTTTCTTTGAAAATCATATGCAAAATAAAGAAGATAAAAGCATTAGAATGATAAAATTCTAATGCTTTTCTTGTACTTATAAAGAATGATGAGCCTAATATTCTTTGGTGAGATTCTGATAGTATTCGCCCCATTCTCCTAAGGCATTCATAATAGGTTGTAGGCTATAGCCAAGCTCTGTTAATGAGTATTCTACTCTAGGAGGAACTTCAGGATAGACGGTACGAATCACAAGTCCATCCTCTTCCATTTTACGTAGATTCTGTGTTAATACTTTTTGACTGATTGTTCCCACAGAGTTTTTTAATGCTCCAAAACGTTTGGTGCCATCAAGTAAATCTCTAAGGATTAAGACCTTCCACTTATCACCAATAAGAAGTAGGGTAGTCTCCACAGGACATGGTGGTAATAGTTTTGACATATGTATGCCTC
The DNA here is from genome assembly GCF_027857615.1 of Holtiella tumoricola. Classification (NCBI taxonomy): domain Bacteria; kingdom Bacillati; phylum Bacillota; class Clostridia; order Lachnospirales; family Cellulosilyticaceae; genus Holtiella; species Holtiella tumoricola. The sequence continues at coordinate 2,101 of NZ_JAQIFT010000003.1, read as the reverse complement.
CAATAGTTTCTTATAGGTACCTATAGCACTTTAAAGTGCTTACTTTTCAAAAGATACATTTGGAATTATTATAAGCATATAAGCAATTAATTGCAACTTATAATAGTGGAGGAATGAAAAATGAAAGAAGTGGTTCAATTTTTAAAGGACAATACAGTACAATATTTTGCAACAGTAGGACTTGATGGAAGGCCTAAAGCAAGACCTTTCCAATTTATGCTTGAAAACGAAGGTAAACTTTATTTTTGCACAAGCAATGAGAAAGAGGTTTATAAAGAATTACAAAATAACCCTTATATAGAGCTTGTAACATCAAGTCCAGAATTTGCTTGGATGAGACTAAGTGGGAAAACAGTATTTTCTAATGATTTAGAAATCAAAGCCACAATTATTGAAGCAAGTCCACTTGTAAAATCTATTTATCAAACAGCAGAAAATCCTATTTTTGAAATCTTCTACCTTGAAGAAGCTGAAGCTGTTATTGCAGATTTTTCAGGTAACCCACCTAAAGTATATGCATGCTAAAGAAGCTGGTTGATACAAGTAATCAGTAAAGGATTATGCTCTATTGCCTTTTGATGTATTTCAACAGTTAAGTTTAGATTTCCTAAACATAGAGCCGCTGAAATTGCATTAAGTACAATCCAGACATTCTTAGAAGAACATAAAGATGTAATACATAAGATGCTAATCAATGGCTTTTAAGATGAGGGCTATAGGATTTATAAAGACTTATTAATAAAGTAATTAGAATATAGAATGGCTACTTATAAGATAAATATAAGTAGCCATTTTTTAAAAGACTGATTTTATTACGCTTATAAAGAAGATACTTCTATTGAGATAAGATAAAGGAGCCTATATGAATGATAGTAATAAAGAAACACAAATACTTTAAATGAAGTACCCTATATGGAAAAGTTATAAAGGCTTTTAGATCGTGTTAAAGATAAAAAACTTATTTTAATTGAATGAGGTGTAGGGTATAATACATCTGTCATTATTCGTTTCCTTGCTCATAAAAGCATGAGCATCAATGAAGATATAGACACAATTTTAAAAGCAGTATTAGATGAAGAAAAATAGATAGAATGGAGGAGAATATTATGGAAGTTAGGCAAGCAAAGCAAGAAGAATTAGAAGCACTTATTAAGATCGAGCAAATTTGTTTTCCGCCAGCAGAAGCCGCAACGGTGGAAGATATGCGAAAACGCTTTAATGTGTTTCAAGAAAACTTTATAGTGGCAGTAGAAGAGGGAAAAGTGGTAGGGTTTATTAACGGCTGTGTAACAGACAAGCCAGAATTACCTGATGCCCTCTATCATGATACAGCACTCCATAATCCAGAAGGGGCTTATCAAACCGTATTCGGACTAAACGTATTGCCACAATACCGCAAACAAGGTATTGCAGAACAACTTGTCAGCCATCTTATAAAGCTTTCAAAAGAAAGAGGAAAGACAGGAATCGTATTAACTTGTAAAGAACATTTAGTCCATTACTATCAAAAGTTTGGATTTAAGCATCTAGGCGTATCCGCTTCTTCACATGGTGGAAGTAAATGGAATGATATGCTACTCATATTTGATTAATTGCGGTAGTTACTTGAATTTGAGAAAGGGGCTCCTATTGAAGGAGCCGGGCATGGCCTATTTTATTCAGGCATAATCTAAGGGAAAAATAATGCAAAGTGAATGACTCCTCTTCTATTAAAGTAGTGAAAAGGCTGTATAGAATGGTATGAAAAAGGATATATAGACTATAAAAACAGAGTAAAAGTATAGGGGAATAATAATAAAACAAAAATAAAAGAAAAAAATTAAAAAAGATGGTTGACATATGTAACAAGATAGTGCATAATAAATCAAGTCAGCAGCGGAAAACGCCACTGATAAACAGGGCTAAGGCCTTGGTAAATAAGAACTTGAACATTGAAAATAAAATAGTAACCATTAAACCAGTCGATTCAAAATGAATCTTAAAGATTCGAGTCAGTACTACTTAACAGTACAAAATGTCAAGAGATACAACTCGACAAATATAGCTTAACTTTCTTCGAAAGTTGCGCTAAAAATTCATTTGCATTCGCAAATAAATTTTT
>NZ_JAQIFT010000002.1:0-8320 GCF_027857615.1 Holtiella tumoricola | reverse complement strand
CTTCTAAAATTCTTACTACATCAAAAAATAATGTTCCTTGTGTTGGATGTTCAAAGCCCTCTCTCTTTCCGATACTACTAAACGGTTGACAAGGGAATCCAGCTATAAGTACATCAAAATCAGGAATATCTTTAGCATCTATCTGTGTAATATCTCCACTTGGCATTTCGCCAAAATTTTCTTTATATGTTTGTTGGGAAAATCTATCCCACTCTGAGGAAAACACACACTCCCCGCCTACTCTTTGGAATGCAATTCTCATCCCACCAATTCCCGCAAATAAATCTATAAATTTAAAGTCCATAGGATTACATTACCTCCAAATCGTTCTAATCTCTAGTTTGTAATTATACATAGCCATACGGAATAAATCAACGTGTCCTTAGTTGGGTATTTTACCCTTAGGTATTCCCCCTTTATCTATAAATCCCCGCCTGTTTACTAGATAGGTATACAAACCCCCTATATATATCTCTCTTTTGAAAAAGGTTTCTCTTTTCTACCTATTAGTTTTAACTTTAATAGCTTTTTAGCCTAAAGTAAGGAGCAGTAGACCCTTAAAGTAATGTGTTGGTTTAAGCTTATGTAGGGCTTTAATGTATGCCTGTAGGTCTTGGTGGGCATAGTGTTAGGCTATCCCCCTGTTAAACCACCCAAAAATGGGGTATATCCGTGGGGACAACTTGGGGGCCTCAGCGTTTGGTGTGCGTACCAATTGAAAATTTAATAGCAAAAAAGGATTAGCTTATGCTAACCCCTGTTCTTCTTTGTACATTTTTACATATTTAAAATAGCTTGTTTTCTTAATATCCATAAGTTTCATGGCTTCTGTAGCAGTCATTTCTTTATCCTGTACACGTTTGTAATACTTTGCAAAGTCCTTTGGTAGTTCTGCTTTTGGTCTACCTGTACTTCTGCCTGTCTTACTACTGTATTTTTTACCATCTGCATCTACAGGCATCAATGCGATACCTTGCACCTGTCTAGCTTTACGCTTTTCTGTTTCTTTCTGTGCCACATATGATAGCGTATTTATAAATTGGTCACGTAATAGCTTATCTGTTGCTTCATCACCTGTTTGTATTACAGGGATGTCTAGGAAGTGGATCTTTGCTCCTAGACTTTCAATTTCTGCTATCTGATTTTTAATTTCTGTATAGTCACGTCCAAAACGGTCTAGTTCATGTACATATACTATATCATCTTGTCTGATAACTTTTTTCATAGCTTCAAACGATGGTCTATTAAAATTCGTACCTGTCTGCTTATCTATAAATAGGTTCTTGCCTTGGTCAGCACAACCGTATTCTTTAGCTACTTCAATCTGTCTCGCTTCATTTTGTTCTTTTGTACTTGTACGAATATAAAATATGTTCATTTGCTCTACCTGTCCCTTTTCAATTTCATCTGATAAACATATTTTACCACTTAGTTCGCAAAAGGTCAACATGATTTCACGAACCCTTTTTGTTTTATTTTTGGTCTTTTTTTTATAATAAATACTATCTCTTGTGAGTCCGCTATAAGTATACCTTTGCGAACCACACAAAAAGGCACACCTTAAAGTATGCCCTATGTATTGATTTTATTAGATTTTAGCTATTTTGTAAGTAAATATATTAGGATTAGAACTATAATCACTTCTTGCATATACAGCACCTACCTTTCTTGGTTTTATGATGTATATTACTTAGTGTATGACCGTTTAATAACAAATTTTTGTTCTAATCCTGTTTTATACCTCATATACTTGTACGTTATCTCTTGACTATCAAAGGATTAAGGGTATTAAAATAATTATTGTAATCATTGACAAGGACAGCCCCCAACACACTCGTATTTCTATAAAACTTCTTTGGTCTTTCATCTGCTCCACTCCTTTTTAGGAGTATGACCTAACCGTATAACTTTTAAGCAATAAAAAAGAGGGCTACTGCCCCCTAGATTCATGGAAAACCTTTTATATTTATATAGATTTAATATAATTACTAAAGATATGGATCGCTCCATCCTCTTCTTCAATCACATTGAAACCTAATTCCTTTACATAGTTTAATAACTCTTCAAACGTCGCTCTTCTACCTAGTTTCATCACCCTGTAGTAAAATTCATGTTCTATCAGGTCTTGTTTATCTTTCTCCGTTGATACATAGCAATTGTTAAACACTCTTACAAACTCTGCTTGTTCCTTAGAGATTAAAAATACCTTTGGATCAATATTCTGTACCAGGTGTTCTATTGTAGCAGCATAAGCACCTACTACACCATTTCGCACGTACTGCTCTAGGTCATATTTTTGTCTTGTGGTATAGATATCTAACACATACTGTTCCACATATACTAGGATCAAGTTATCTATTTCGACCCCTGATAACTCCTGTAGGGCTTTCTCTATCACTTGGAGTCTAAAGTCTTGAATGTATAGGAAAACGTTGTTAACTGCCTTTAGTGATGGAATTGGATCATACATAGGCATCGCTATAACATCTACACCCTCTAATTCCCCATTCTCTTTTAATTCCACATATCTTTGACGCATATCTGTGGTTGCATAAGGTTTACAACTATCTTCTGTAACCACTTCTACATAAGTAGATGCTTTTAATCTACTACAGACCTCCGTTGCACTTTCTGCTCCAAACGTCTTAATTAGAGATTTTCCCCCTAGTGCGTGTACTAGTGATGGTACTCCTACTACATCTGTTGTAATTACGTTCTTTGGTCTGTTGTCCTTGATTGGATCAGCACCCTTTTTCTTAGTTTTTAACATTTCTGAATCCCCTTATCAAATTTTTTATTGTTATATGGCAATAAGTCCATACCACCTTTCCCCTAAAAGATGATACAGACTTACACCATTGGTTTGAAAGGTGATACAGCAATATTGTCTTGTTTCCTAGCAAGATAGGAAGTTAAGATAACAACAACTATAGTGTAGCATGGTAAGGGGGTGGTACTTGGGGATCATGGGACACTTGGTAAATATTACTTTTTGATTTAAGTTTTTAAATCATGTGAAGAATGTGGAAGTCATTGCACAGTTCTCGGAGAACTAAAAAAAATATGTAGAATATCCCTATGTATTTTGTACGGTTGTTTAAGAATATAAATCCAAAAAGCTTTAATGAAACCAGCTACTCGTTTCCCCAAGAGCGAACAAGGCTACGCCCATAATATAAAGCGACGTTTCGTGATACCACCTATATATTCCAATATCTCTTTACTGTAGCGATTCCTATTTTAAATTCTTCAGCTACTTTTGCTTGGCTCAACCCTTGATTTTTAAGGTTTTGTATAGATTCTATACGTTTTTGTTTATCATTTTCCCTCTGAGTTAATCCGTTTTCATTTCTTCTACTGATTTTCTTCTTAACTTTTTCCCTCTCATTGGCCTCAGCCTTTGATATTATTGTCCTAAGGTGCTTTTGTTCCTCTAGTGAAATATCTAAGAGTTCTATTAAAGTTTCATTCTTGTATTTGTATTCCTTTTTCTCTGCCGATTTGGTGGCTCTTATTACTTCTCTCTCATTTAGAGGTTGTAAGAACTGACTATTAATTTCCAAAGCATCTTCTAACGCTTTTTCTTTATCCTCAGTAAAGCAGATCGAGAACATACGATACAAGAATAATATATTTTCTCTACTTCCTTTAACATCCCAATCCCTTAATTCACATAGCTTTATGAGGTCTTGCATCCTTGCATAGTGTAAAGAATGAGTAGTAAACAAACTAATTACTTTGGGCTTTCTACCTTTTCGCTTTTTAGTTATTTCCTTTGGCTCCAGAAGTGGTAGATAATCTCTTTGAATATCTCTTAATTCATAATCAAAATTAAATCTATCAAGCACCTCTACAATGGTATTAGATTTTGTATTTAACGTTCCAGGCACTCGTAGAACCCTTGTACAGTCTAAAGCCTTACGGTCTGCTCCAAACTCTTTTAATTGATTATATAAGAATGATTCTATGCCATTCCATAGTGGTAGTGCTTGACTTGGTGTCTTTTTAAGAGTCCAAATTAAATATAATCCTCTTCCACTATCTACAATCATACTCGGTTGTGGAATTTTTATATTAAAATACTCTTCCCTAAGTTGCATCAGCACTTGCTCTTTATTGTATGGGGTGTTATAGACATCTAGATCAATGTATAAGGTATTTAATTGCCTTAAATATTCCGCTCGTCTATAGGTACTATAAAAGGCATTCATTGAGATATAAGCATTAATATTATTAATTATTTGCTCCCCATCCTCTATAAGTTCCTTGTACTTGTGGTGTCGTTGTTTATATTCTTTTTCTTTATCTGCTACAGTTACCCAACATTTCGCATCTACCTTGTTATGTAAGGCTTGTACGTGGGTGACCTTTTCTATTGGTATATAGTCGGCTTGTAGTGCTCCCATAAAAAAAGCACCTCCCTTTCTTCTGTAAGATACATGAAAAAGTAGGTACACCGCTATTGACTATTAGTATTTTAAACCCTATAATTAGAGTATAAAAAATACAAATAGCCTTTACGGTTATACATATGGGAACTCTTAGAAGTGGTCAGGTCGCCAAACTTAAACACTCTAGGAGTTTTTTTCATGTCCGTATTTATTTAGTTATATTATATTACAATTTTCAGCCTTAATCCAGCCTATTTATATTTTCTAAGGGTTTAATAGAGGTTATTTTGTCGTTTAAAGCAGTAGGAATCTACACCCCATATTTTACCAATACCAATACGATTGCCATTTGGCTCTACATTTCCTCCGTCAATGGTGGGAAATACACTAGGTTGGTGTAGATTCATTTTACAAAGCTAGTAATACCAATGCTTACAGACGTTAACTCTTTAAAGAAAGAAGTAAATATAGTGTATTTTCTTTTTTACTATTCTATCTACACTAAAACACTCACCTATGACGGAGGAATAGAAAAATCGAACGATAGTCGGAGTTTTTATTAGGTAAAATCTATTGAGAATCTACAGACCATATTCTTCCATATGGCATAATTGATTGCCATTAGGCTTTAACTTCCTTTGTCAGTAACAGATTCTACAAATAGTTCTGTAGATTCGTTTTTCAAACGTAGTAATACCAATGGTTACAAGTGTTATTCCTTATAAAGAGAAGTAAAAATCCTGTAGATTCTTTTTACATGAGAAAATACAGAGAGAAAATACAGAAAGGATGTATGTGACTAGGAGGAACAGGAAACCAAACGGTAGTCGAATATATTTTTTATTTGCAATTTGCGTGGTAATAAAAGTGCAGCCATCATTTTAAAAAAGTGACATTTGTATAGTAATAAAAGTACAATTTTATATTTTACATAAAAAGTCCCCCATACATAACCTGTAGGGGGATTAGTTTATTTATTCGGCTTGTGTAGTGTTTTCCTTTTTGGTTTTGGTGTTCTTAGGTTTAGCAGTAGTTTTCTTTTGTTGCTCCAACTGCTCTAGCAGTTCCCTATACTTACTTTGGTACTGTTCTATATCTGCGTTGTGTTTATCCTGTAAAGCCTGTACTTTGGCTTGGTGTTCCTGTTGTAGCGCCAGAACGCTCAGATTTGCATCTATTTCAGCTTTTCTTCTCGTGGTGTCCAATTCATCGGCTTGTTTAGTTAAAAGCTCCTGTAGGCTATTTTCGTGCTTTGTAGACTGTTCCCGTAGCCTTTCACCTGATTCTAGTATCTGTTTAGCTTGTTCTGTAGCTACTGCGTTAAGTTCTTGGAGTTTCTTCTGTAGTTCTCGGTTCTCTTCCTGTAGGCTCTTGTTCTGCTCCCTATCGGCTTTGTATTCGGCTAGTAGCCCTGTGAGGGTATCGTTCTTCTCTTTGTACTCTGTTACTAAGTCTTCTAAAGTTTGGGTTGACTTAGTTAGTTGGTTTACTTGGTTGATATAGTCAGTATTTGCAAGGGTTAGGCTATCGTTTATACTGCTTATTTGTTCTCTTTCTTCTTCCAGGGTTGCAATGTCTCCTTGTAACCTTTCGATTAGCTTACCCTTTAATTCTACTTGTCTTGCAGCGTTATCATCTTTGTCAGCTAACATAGTATTAATTTTTGCGTTTGCATTGATAAATACATTATTGATACGTCTTGTCAGGCTTTCTAATTCCTCGATTTCTGAGGTTAAAACGTTTTCACCTTGTTTAAGTTGGTGCAGTTCGTACATATTAACCAACTGCTCTAGGAACTCCTTACTACTATCAAAGTCGTTCTTTACTATCTCTTGTACCTTTTCCTTTAGGTCTAAATCTAACTTTAGTCCCCATGTTTCTTGTGCCATACCACTAACCCCTTTCAAAATTGGTAAACCTACAAAACCTTATTTTTCAATAGGTTAACCAGTAAACTTAGTTTTCTATAGTATACCACCCAATAAAAAAAGTAGCAAAGTATTTTAACTCGCTACTTAAAAGTTTTCATCATCAAATCAATGGCTCTATAGAGTGCATCGGCTTGTGTTACGTTATTCTCTTTGCACCAGGTTGCAAAGCTATCGAATTGCTTTTCGTATACTCTTACATTTCTATTAATGGTCTTTCCCTTGTCCTCTTCGGTTTCTGATTGGATCAATTGTCTTACTTGATACTCTTGGATCAGCTTATGTAGTATATCAACCTCAGCCCCTGTAAATACTTGCTTTTGGGTTAGTTCTTGCTTGGGTTCTTGTCGTGGCATAACACCGTTACTACGTGTAACTTGTGGCTTTTCTTCTATTGGCTTTACTACTTGCTCTAGGGTCTGCACCTCCCCATCCTTAGGCACATACTTATTAAGTTTCCTATCACATTTAAAACCAGCCTTACTAAGTAGCTTTCTAGCCTGTCCATCACCATAGCCTAACTTTTTTTCTACTTCTGATACTTTCAAGCCTGTTTCTAATAGTTGGTTTACTTGGATCAATAACTCCTGTGCATCCATATTGCTCCCCCCTCCGTCTGTAACATACCGTTACTACGTGTAACTTTATATTAAGCCTTTATAATTGTTTCTACAATAATCTTTTTTATAATACACCATAACTACGTGTAACTCCCACCATAAAATAAAACCCTCCACTAAATATCTAGCAGAGGATTTTTATTTTAAAATTCAATTCCTAAAATTTCTTTTAACTTGGTAGCATCTCGTTTAGCAACTACTGCATTTTCAATTAAATCAATGCTTTCTGACTCTCTAAAAGCTATAGTCTTAACTTCTTCTAACCATGCATCAAATTCAGGCTCATTAGCAATAACAAATTCATCTATCCCTACATAAGAATTTTCTTCTTTTCTTCTAGTTGCTACTTCTGCCTTGGATAGCGTTAATAGATAGCACTTTGCTTTTCTATGAACGTACTTTAATGCCATAGATTCAATATCAGCCTGTTTCCAACGTTCTCTTAAGCTAGTCTTAGCACTAATAGCTACAGGGGTTTTTCTATTGTATAGAACCATATCAAAATCCACGTTAGGAACTAATGCCATTTTTGCTTGATAATAAATAGGGGAAATGCCTGCTCTTGTAAAAACAATCAATAATAGATTTTCAAAAATTGTCCCATTTACACTATTATTATTGGGAAATTCTGTTTGATATTTCTCATAGTAAAACTTAATAATTTCATGTGGTTTCATTTCATCACTTATAGGATATTTAGTAAATAATGATTTTATAATATCTACGCATGATGTACCATCTTTTTTCTTAGCCATTTGGTGTCACCTCCTTTAGGTATACTGTAACACCTCAACCATTTGTTTTGCAATTTCTTCTATAACAGGCACCGCTACACTATTACCAAACTGTCGGTACATTTGGGTTCTTGATACAGGAATTTTATATTCATCAGGGAATCCCTGTATTCTCTTACATTCAAGTTCTGATAGTAATCTTAGTCCTGTTTCTCCACCTTTTACAAATGTTCCTGTTAAGCGTTGTATTTTATGATAACTTGCTACTAAAGTCTTAACTTGGATCATTGAATCCTTATCAATAATCTGTGGTCTACCGTCATCTAACTTGAATAAATAGTTGTTTTGTGTTTTTTCGGATATGCTATACCCTTTAGGATCATCTTCTAAAAAGTCACAAATATAAGCTTTTTCTTCTTTTCCTTTTGGGAACTTGAAAAAATCACTTACTAAATCTTTTCTAAATCCTACTATAAACAATCTTTTTCTATTTTGTGGTACTCCAAAGTCTGCAGCATCTAAAACATCATAGTAAAACTCATAACCAACTTTCTTTAGTTCACTTTGAATTATTTCAAAAGTTCTTCCTTTATCGCTTGTTAATAAACCAGGAACATTTTCAAGTAAAAATCCTTTTGGTTTTTTTT
>NZ_JAQIFT010000001.1:0-8422 GCF_027857615.1 Holtiella tumoricola | reverse complement strand
GTTAATTCCTGTAATCTCTCATATTTGTCTAATTCATCAAATGGGTTTATGTTAAGCATTTTACATAACTTTAAATATTTAAAAATGTTTTCAGTTTTATACTTTTCCCAGTTATTTAATGTAGCTCTTGATATATTCAAATTTTCACATATGCTTTGTCTACTTAAATCGTCTAGCTTTTCTTTTAACATTTTTTCACCTCTTTTTAAACATTATTTTATCAAATACTATTAATAAATACTTGATAAAGGAAAGAGAATATTATATACTTATATAAACGTAAAAATAATTTTACATAATGTAAAAATAATATTACAGAGGAGTTGATTTATATATGGAGTTTCAAGGCAATATAGTAATTCTTGGTTTTAACGAATGGGCGATAGATGAAAGTCCGCAATCACGTAAAGAGGGTGTAACTATTTTTTACTTAACACCAACACCAACAAAAGAGCCTGGTAAACAAGGTTACTTCCCTGTTAAGAAATCTTATGACCTTTCATTATCTAAAGACTTGAGAAGTCAAACATTCCCTTTACAATGTGAAGCCACATTTAAACTAACATCTAATACAAAAGGAAATGCTGTAGTTGATTTAGTTAGTTTTAAACCAACTAAAACACTAGATATTTTCAAGCAATGATTATTCAAGCAATAATAAGTGGTTATATAACAGGGTATAGGAACAAGGAGAGCAAAGGTAATAAATTTGGGATTCTTGACGTATTGCAATTTGGAGATGCTAGCCGAGAAAGTAGCATTATCCCTATATATGTTTTTGACGTAGACCTAATATGTGCTTTGACGGAGATTGCATATAACAACATGAAACCTATATCTTGTATAGTCTCAATAAAAGAAGATAAGACCTTACTTATAGCTTTAGAGGAAATCATAAAACTAGAGGGTTTTACTTGATACTATTTAGACTAATCTCGTTTGCAAAGGTGGAGATTTAAAAATTTTTAGTGACTTTCTAAAAAATTTTAAATACTACCTAGCAAGAGCAAAAGCCGTTAAGCTATTTTCTGCCCACACATAAAACGCGGTATATAATAGAATATTTAGAAAACTAAATCGCGAAGATGTGGGGGCTGCCACGTGGCGAACGGCGTCGCAGACAATAAGATATTGTAAAGGAATTTATCAATGGAAAATTTAGTTGGAATAGACTATTTACCAGAATTAATTGCTATAAACAACAGTATTAAAGCAGTATTTATTCTACTGTCTATATACTGTGGTTTAGATATAGGTATGAAAATATCTAAGAAATAAATATGAATAAGGGGGGAATGGCTATTGAAGGTATTAATCTTTTAGTAGAATTTTTTATAAAGATGTATTCACTCTGTTGGCTATATCATTTGTTTTTAGACTGGATAGATTCGTCTAATTCGTGTGGCCAAAATGTTCAGATGGTTGAGGTCGTTAATTATGATAGACGTTAATCTTTTTGTATTTTTATTGTTTACAATACTTGGCATTGCCTTTGGTTTGTTGAGTAGATCAAGGGGTGGTTGATATAAAGAAAACTATATTTGTCGTACTTTTATTTTTTATTTTTTGTATTCCATTATATGCGTCAGAGTATGGTTTATATTTTACTTCGTCGGGTCAAGTAATTTTTGATGGTAGGATTATTGGTTCATTTGATTTTGATAAAAATTATTGTGTTCTTTCATTCACTTCAGCTAAAGATGCTGATTTTAATATGAACATGAGAAGAATAGACGAATATGATTTTATTACTATTAAATTTGAAGAGCCTTTTAAAGTGTTAACTGTTTATCATGACTTAGGTGGTGCTGGTAAGGTTAGTAATACTGAATATCATGCAAGTTTTTTCAATTCGCATAATCGTGTTCCATCTTCCTCATATATGTACATTTTTTTTGATAAAAATGGTAGTTTACCAGAGCCTATAGTTTCTATTAATACGTCAACATTTAGTTCATCTGTAAATATATTAGATATTTTAAATGGTACTTATTCTAGTTTTGATATTTTTTTAAATGATGTTCTTATTTCGAATGTTCCAGTTCCGGGAGGTTCTTTAAAACAAAGTGTTTCCTATACTTTGAATAATTTAGTCCCTGGTAATGATTATGTAATAAGGATAAGAGGAAAACCTTCAAGCGACACCTCTTATATTCCATATGATAACTCTTTTAAAATTTCTACATCTTCACTTACTGATATTTCATATAGTACGAATATAACAGATTCATCTTGTAATATTGTTTTTGATGATATAACTAATTTGACTAATGAAAAATTTGAAATTTCTTTTGATGGTAAATCTTATGTTTTAGATTCTAATAGTTATGATTTTAATAATTTATTACCTGACAAAAGTTATAATTTTAAGGTTAGACTTTTAGCTAATGGTTTAAAGAGTAATTGGGTTTCATGTTCGTTTAGAACTTCACCATGGTTAAAAGCACCTTTAGATATAGAAGATTTAAAAGTTGTTGGATTTGGTGTTAACTTTATAAGAGTTGAAGTTGCAGGTGGTTTATACGCTTCAGAATATAGCTTTTATTTAGATGGTTCTTTAGTTGATACTGTATCTAGTAATTCATTTACATATTTAAATTTAAATCCTAATACAGAGTATACGCTTGGTGTAGTAGCTTCTAATAAGTATGGTGTTTCAAATTTGAAAGAAATTAAGCATAGTACTAATGAGCCACCACCACCTAGGGTATTTTCGTTAACTTCTTCAATATCAGATTCTGAAAATACTATGAAACGGCTTTTAAAATGGTCTAGTGAGTATGTAAAAGATGGATTTGAAATTTTTATTGATAAAGTTAGTATTGAAACCTTAGACAATTTATCTAATGAATATTTAGTTGATTTTAGTTCATTAGGCTATACGGAAGATGATACTGTTTTGGTTGAGGTTGTTCCAATAGATTCAAAAGGAATAGGTGCATCTTTGTCTGTTGATTTGAAATTTAATAGCTCTGGATTATCTTCTATTGATACAATCATTGTTTCTATATTGAATGGTATTGATTTAATGTTATCATCTGGTGTCTTTTTAATTTTAAAATTAATTCCGTTTATTATTTTGTTTATGACACTTAGGTTTTTATTTAAAAAGTTTAGATATTGGATAGGTTTAACTCGTTCTAGAAATAATCATTTATATTCTATAAAGAATGATTCGGCTATTTCTTATAATGATAACTACATAGATAAACATACTGGTGAAATTATTGGTCAGCCTAATGAAGTTAATAATATTCAATCTAAAGCTATTAGTGATGAAGATTTTATGAAACAGTATAAAGCTTTAAGTTCCATACGTGGTCATGGTGTTTTACCCGAAGAGGGTTATTATGGTATTTCATCAAATGAAAAAGAAATTAATAGTAATAAACGTATAAATTCATTATTAAATGAAATTTCACGTTTACGATAAATTAAATTAAAATTTGGAGGGATTTACATGTCAGAAAAATTAAAAGGATTAAAGAGAAATGCAAAGTCAAAGTTAATGTTACTTATGATGAGTTGTTGTGCCTTATCTGTTTCAGTTTTTGCGAATACATCTACAGGAGATACAAATTTAGACACTATGATTACTAAAATGACTGATGGCTTGACAGTAATGTCAAAAGGTGGGGTTTTAATTATTGGTGCTGTAATTGGTTTCGCAATTACATTTATTGCGGCTAGATGGTTATTTGGTCTATTTAAACAATGGTCATCAAAAGCGAATTAAGAAAACTTATAGCCTTCTTATTTTTAGGGATAACCTTTTTGGGGGTTATCCCTTTTAATGTTTATGCAGATGATTTCAGCACCTTATCATCTGGAGGGTATTATAAGTCAGTTTTTGATATTTCGGCTGATGGTTATATTTACTTTGGTGATGATGAGCATCCAAATAAAGAACAATATGGGATAGAAATTAGCTTACAAGAGCCTAGTATCTCTCATAGTATGGTTAATATAGATGTTAAGTTAGATTATGCAATGATGATGGAACGTAAAATAGATAAGTTCTATCTTCTTTGTAACAACAAGATCGTTGATACTTTTTATCCAAGATATATTGAAGATAGTAATGGGAAAATAGTACAAGCAGGGTTCTATACTATTAAACCTATGAACTCGGCTTTTATTGGTTCTGATTTGATTTTTCAAGTTGTAGCTGTCGAGGTTAATAAAATTCCCGCCGATATTGGGGGATTAGATGGTACTAAGACTGAATTTGCCGTTATGTGGTCTCAAAGGACTGGTCCACATAGATTTGATGAATTACCTGTATCCGATGCTATGACACATAGCTTATTAGGCACTATAATAGAGCTTTTACGTAAAATGTTAAATACTTTAAAAGATATGGTAGCTTTATTGGAGAAGATTTCAAAGCAAATTGAAACTATGTTTACACCTTCTCCAGAAGCTCAAAAGGAACTTGCTGATGCTATGAAAGAGCTTACAGATAAAATGCCAATGAACCAAATTAAAGACCAATTGAACAGTATGAAAGATACTATGAACAAGACTCCTTTAAAAAAGCCCGGGAGTGAAATTGTTTGGGGTGACTCTAAAGATTATTTTCAAATAGGAATAGAATTTTATTTGTTTGATTTTACTTTAATGAAGCCTTTTATAAAGCCTTTTAGGTCTTTAATGTCAGCTATGCTTTGGCTTGGATTTTTTAATTTTCTATTAGGCTATATATTGCCTAAATTAGACATTTAGGAGGTTTTTATGAATGCTATAGACGGTCTTTTTAAATATGCAGCTAAATTCATGAGAATGGTTGCCAAGTATATTCCACCAATAGATATTCCTTTTGATAAGTATGGGGAAAGTTGGTCAGCTATATCTGGTTATTTAGAAAGTGCTAATGTATTTCTTCCTGTAGATACCCTTATTACAATTATGGGGATTATTATAGCTTTTATCGGTGTTATGATTATTATATGGCTAATAACGTTCGTTCTTGAGTTTATTCCGTTCTTCTAGGAGGTATTATGAAAGATAAAGATATTAAAGAGCCTAAAAAGAATAAGAAGTTATTGTATGCTTTTTTAACTTTGTTAGGTGTTGGAATTTATTTATTAGGTGGTGTTACATTTATGAGTTATGCTATTATTGCGATTATGTGCTTTTCATTTGGTTCTATGTATAGAAAGCTTAAAGTAGAGTATGAAGATTATAAGATATTAAAATCAGTTCAAAAGTCTATGATTAAACTTGATGATTATAAACTACTTCAAGAGGAAAACGACCTATTAAAGAATAAGGTTAACACATTAACAGATACTTTAACTTCTTGTATGGTTGGGAGGGCGACGGAAGGAGTCCCTCCTAACCATACAAGAAGTTATATTTCAAACTTAGATAAAATAGAAGAGGTACTTTGATATGATTGAGGTTATAACAGGTCTCCCTGGTTTTGGTAAGACGGCAACAGTTACAGCATGGGCTTTAAGAGCTATGGCTAATGGTAAAACTGTTTATTCTAATTTTCATATAAAGGGTGCTATTTATGTACGAGATCCACGAGAACTTTTAGGTAGACCAGATATAAAAAATGCATTAATTATTTGTGATGAAATGGGTATTTTATTTGATCAGCTAACAATGTATTCTATAGACCATAATGTTTGGGTGGAATTAAGGCAACATAGGAAAGATGGTATTGATATATTGGGAACGGCTCAAAGCATACATGATATAGCATACCCTATGCGTAGGCTTATCCAGTTTGAGTATAATATCTATATGAAGTTATTTAGATTTGCTATTGCAAATTGTCGAAACCCTCAACCAAGAGGAGAGGGTTATGGAAAACGTATTTATTATTTATCAAAGAGAGTTTTCGATTCTTACGATACAAACCAAAAAGTTTTACAAGACGAAGATAATTTATCATCTGAAGATATTGTTTATACACCTCCAGAGGCAAAGTTGCAAAGAGATATACTATTGGAAGCTTTTGATATTGTTTCTTCAAATGCTATAAGTGTTAAATCTTTATAAATCGAGCTGTTCAAAATAATACTTGAACAATTGTTTTTTATGTAGTACACTATGTTTATAATAAATAATAAACAGGTGATTTTATGAAAAATACGAAAAGAGTTAGTGTAACTATTACTACTGAAATGGATGAATATTTCACAGATTTAGCTGAAAAGCTTTCTATTTCTAAAGATAAAGTTATTGGACAAATTCTTATACCTGCATATGAAAAACATGTTTCCGGTATAAAACCGGGTAGAAAAGATTTGTTTAGTAACGAAGATAAACATATAATGAAATCTTTATATGCTGATGGTTTTAGTATGAGAGGCCTTGCTAAGAAATTTAATTGTAGTGTTGGTACTGTTCATAAAATAATTAATGAACATATAGAATAATTTTTTGGTGAGGTGAGATATGAATGGAATATTGCTAAAGATAGTATTAAAAAGTTGATTAAATTTCGCAAAATCCCCCTTGTAATACAGGGGTTGAACGCGGCGAGTAAAACTGTAGTTTGTCCAGTAATATCAAAGGCTTGATAGGGTTTAAAAAAATTCGGCAGATTTGGGTTTGCCGAATTACCCGAATATTCTGCCAATAAATATAAGAGCTACGTGATTTGAATATTTATTCTAAATTTTCAAATGCATACTTTTTGTTTATATTGCACAATTTTAATGAGTGAGTTGACTTGTTTTTGCATGTGGGGGGTTCTAGTAATACCCCCCATGTACGCCACGAGTAAAATGTGATAAAATGTAGTAATATCAATGGTTAGATAGGGTTTTAAAAAAATCAGCAAAATAGGGTCTGCTGAAAAAACAGAGTTTTCAGTAAAAAGGAGGTTTTTTATTTGATACGTACCGAAGATAAAAGGAATCAAATTTATAATGAGTTTGATGAGGATAGTAGAAAGAATTGGTTTGATTTAACACAAAAAAAGATATTGCATGGTATAGATAGTTTATATTTTACTGTATATTTACGTGAGCCTTATAATAATGTTGATTTTTTTAAGAAGTTAGATACTTATAAGGATTTAGTTGATGGTGAAAATGTTTATTTAGAGGATTTAGATTTACATATAACAAGTTTAACGTTTAGGCAGTATACATATTGTTTTACTAAAGAAGATAATTTTAAGATATTTGTTGCTAAGAAAGTACCTATCAGTAATTTTCCACCGATTATTGTGCATTTATCAGCTAATTTATTATGGGAGGTTGGTGAGTATACTGCATTAGAAAAGGCTTATGAATATGTATCTAGGCTTATTAGTCCTCATTATACTGTTTTGCATGTGAAAGAAAATAGGATAGATTATGCTTATCATACAAATTATATGAGGGATTTAGAGAGTTTTTTGAATGTAAATAAATTAAATAGTATGCAGGTTTCTAATTTTACACGAGGTCGTTTAGATTTTGCTTTGGTTGGTGATGATAAAACAGATTTTGATTATATAGCTTTTGGGAATAGAACTTCTAATAATTTATATCTTAGAATGTATAATAAGACTAAAGAGGTTATAGAAAAGGGTTATAAGGCTTTCTTTTATCCTATATGGCTTAAGAACGGTTTGATTTCTAAATATGATATGTACTGTTATGAAAAAGCATTTCTCAAAAAGTCCTATAGATGGCTTACATTAGCAAGGTTGGAGTTTTACTTAGAATTTGGGGAAGATGTTAATATTAAAAAACGCTGCCATGGTATTTTAAGTGGTTATGAAAAGTTAGAGCATGATGATCTAGAGAGATTTGCAAATACTATTACGCCAAGACCAACTTTAATAACTAATATAGAGTATGAAACCAAAAGAAAATTTTATCAAAGTTTAGATGAAAGTATGGAGTTTTTAGCTTTGATAACAAATACAGAGTATAAAGCTCTTGATAGGTTATTTAGGTTAATGGATAATAAAATATTAATACATAGACTTTTGACAACTGATGTATTTAGATTAGTTGATATGAAAGATACAAAACATACAAGGAAGAGAAATAAAGATGTTTTACCATTTTGGAAATTACTTCAGGATTTAAAACTTACATCTTACAGTCCAGATAGCAACTTAGTTAGAAAATATAATAGGGATTTAAATATCGAATTGATAAAGAATAGGATTGTTAATTCAATGAGTTCTCTTAGTTTATATTTAAATAATGAAAATGAACAAGACATTCTTCAAGATACTATTGATTTTTTAACATTACTTTCAGAGAATGATACACAAAAAGCTTTTTCATACAAAAATAAAAAAGCCAATCTCTTAAAGGGTAAGTTTGAAACGTTGGACAATTTGGAAGTTAGAAAACGTTTCGCACTCCTTGATAAAGAAGATGGCTCATACATTGAATAAATATATATTTACTTGTTTAATGTGATTATAGCATAGAATTTTTATTCTGTGCTATTTTTTTTT